>DASVNY010000551.1:0-5793 GCA_036383615.1 Chitinophagaceae bacterium | reverse complement strand
GCACCTGTATAAAAAACTCACTTATCTCAGCGGCAGGCAACATTATTACTGCATGAATTATTATATAGATGAAGAAGCCCTTCAATTGAAGGAAAGGAATATTTATACCGCGATCGAATTAAAAACCTTGTTACCATTGAATGGCCAGGCAGTCATGCAGGGGCTTTTTGAGAGTAATGAATGGGCCAATGCATGGTTCCCGCAATGCCAATACCGGCAATCATCAGAACCCAACCCTTCAGCTGGTTTAATAAAAAGAGCAATGGAGTTGATCTTTAGTAACAGGTTAGCGAATAGCCTCGATAACTATCTGCAAAAAATAACATCTGATCGCTGGAAGAAAAAAGCAGCAAAGGGAAAACAAAATATCAGCGGGAGGGTGATGGAACTGATAACGGATAAGCACTTCACCTACTCCAATTCCGGCTCTTTCCGCGAAAAAGTGTTGGGCATGTATCAGAAAAAACTGCAGGAGCTGGGAGTTCAATAGGCAGTAGGTAATTGGCAATGCTCACGGCTCATGGCTCACAGCTTTCTTCCTAACCGTAATAATATAATAATCACCAATCAGCTTCCAGGGCCATTTACTCTTCCACCTGTTTTCTTTTTTTTCTAAGTATTGATAGAGGCGGGGATGTTTTTCTGCAAACTGTTCTATATAGGAAGGCGGTACAATACAACAAAGCCCTTCGAGTGAAACAACTTCAAATGAATTTTTCAAATGTTTGCGGATAAAAGAGGGATTGTAATACCAGCAACGAAAAAACGCTCCTTCGATATGCGCCCTGGCACCTTTTCTTCCGGCAAACCGGCGAAATGCGGTTTTGAATCTCCCTTTAAACAATAAAAGAAATTCCCATAAACAGAATTTTGGAAGAATGACAAGCGTGGCAGTGCCACCCGGTTTTAATAACCAGGTAAAAGAATCCAGCACTTTCTCCAAACGACCGGTACAATTTAATCCCGCAAAATTGGAGAAGATATGATCATAGGGACCCTGGTGAGATAAATTCTCCAGTTCAGTAAAAGAACAGGTTTCATTACTGATATTTTTTTCCAATTTTTCAGCAACTACTTTATTGACCAGCATTTCTTGCATTGTTGCTGAAATATCTGTGGCATGAACATGATGCCCTTGTTGTGCAAAATAGATGGCATCATCGCCTGTGCCCGCATTCAACTCGAGGATAGTAGCTTTTGGCTGGAGAAACTGCTCAACATGCTCCCTCACCCTTTTTCTTTTATACCGGATGATCGTATTGGCTTGGTACAACTGGTCAAACAACGGCGCTTGTTTGCCAAAAGCATTTGCCGCTGCCTGTTCGTGTTTATTGACAGATGTACCGGTCATGAAACGGTTGTTTCCAGTTGTTGCAATTTTTGTTTAGCTATCCAGGCTGTAGGAAAATAATAAAAGTATGACAATGCTTTTTTCAATTGCCGCAACCTGAATGTGGCGGGTTGTTTGAATAAATTTCTTATTGCTTCGATCGCCACATGTTTTCGATAGCTCTTGTGCACATAGCGATGCAATTGTTTGTAGAAAGCCGGTGCATAGGTGTTTCGGAACATCAGTGCCAGCTCATCAGAATCGGTCCAGTTTGTTTTTTCCTTGAGTTGTGCTTTTACTTTTTCATAAAAGAGCGTGCCGGGCAATGGATAAGAAACAGAAATGCCGATCTCATAAGGAAGTAATTCATTGATCATGTCAATGGTCCTCACAATATCTTCTTTTGTTTCGCCGGGATATCCAAATTGTATAAAGAAGGAAGGATGAATATTGTTTTGTTTCAGCAGTCCTGTTGCTTTGTAGATCTGTTGCACCGTAGTGCCCTTGTCCATTGCATCGAGTATCTTTTGCGACCCGCTTTCGGCACCCATCCAGATATTTTCACAACCCGCTTTTGCAAGATCCCTGATATAATCCTCCTGCAATAGCAGGTCGGCCCTTGCCTGTATCTTGAACCTGAATTGAAGTTGTTCGTTTTCTACAAGCGCTGCAAACTCATGCACCCAGCCGGGCTTCAAACCAAAAATATCATCGCAGAACCAGATATGATCAAAGCCGAATTTTTCTTTCAGCATTTTTAATTCTGCTACTACATTCTGAGGCGAACGGGAATTATAGCGATTGCCATAAATAGGTTTGGCGCACCAGTTGCATTTGAAAGGACAACCTCTTGTTGTGGCCATATTCAATGAAAAGAATCCCCGATGTTTTAACCACATTTTCCGGTATTCTTCAATATCCACCAGGTCCCAGGCGGGAAAAGGAAGCTCATCTAATTCTTTCATCACCGTGCGGCGAACAGTTTTTATCAACGCATCCTGCTGCCTGAATGCAAGACCGGGAATACTTAAGAAATCAGTTTGTTTGTTATTTATCGCTTTTAGCAGTTCAGCTAAAGTATGCTCGGCTTCTCCGAGTATAACAAAGTCGGCGCCTTCATCCAGGTATTTTTCAAAATGATCGGTAGCATCCGAGCTTGAAACGATGACCTTGCAGCCTTTTTGCCTGGCAAACTTCATCATTTCAAATGCCGCTTCACGCATATTGGTGAGACACATTTTGGTGAGATAGTTAAAGCCATCATCATAAATAACAAAATAATCCGGTTTATCTTTTTGCAATGGAAGGATCACTTCTTCTGGACCATAGGCAAACATGGTATCGAGCAGGGAAACCGTATGTCCTTTTTCACGCATCAAAGCAGCGGCATATAAAGTTCCGATAGGCGGATAGGGCTGCCCACCCGACCATTGTTTGGGATCGAACCGCATGAAATAGGAGTGGGAAAAAAGTATTTTACTCATGTGCTTAATTCAGTTTTGTTCCGGGTGAAAGATTCAAATAACAAACACACTTCACACAGGTGCTGTTATTATCCATATCGAGTTCTTTGCGAAAACGGATGCTCTCTTCGCTGTTCAAAATATCCTGCAGGGATCGTTCCCTGATATTTCCCATGGGTGCATGAAAAAAACAGGGACGCACAGTGCCATCTGCTTCCACTACCGTTGAGACCCAGGGAGCATTACATTTTTTAAAAGGAAAAGGATTATGACCGTAAAAGGCGGCATAATAGTCATATATCTTTTTGAGCTTTTCCGGGTTTTCTGCAATAAAGCCGGAGACAAAGTCATCTTTATGATCAATGATCAATTGATCAAGAACGACTCTCAATTCCTGCAACTCATTTTCCATTGGCAAAATTTCATGTTGCCGCTGATCACTCCAAAGCACTTCCCGGTTAAAAGCATGACTACTCACATCGGCAGGAAGAAAACTGACCTGGTCCAATCCTATTTCTTTAGCGGCGGCAATGATTGCAGGCCATTTTCTAAAGTTGAGGCGGTGGATAACCGTTCTTGCTGTTATTTTAAAACGAGGAGATAGGGCTTTTAAAAACATTATCCCCTCGCTCATTTTTTCAAAGGCTCCGGGTATGTTCCGTATATGATCATGCGTGTCTTTATCACCATCCAGCGAAACGATCAGGTCATTAACATGCTGTATTATTCGGCTTGCATTTTTCTGAAGCGTCAATCCTGTTGAAAGCAAGGTGACTTTGATCCTGTATTGTGCCAGCATTTCGCAAAAACGGAAGAAGTTCGGGTTTAACAAGGCTTCTCCACCCGACATCAACACTTGTTGCGTGCCGAGTTTTTGTAGCGAGGTTAGCAAACCCTTTATATCTTCTTCAGTTAATTGTTTAAGGTTCTTATTGTCTTTCCAGATATCACACATCACGCAGCGGCAATTACAGGCGCTATGCGGCATTAGTATCACAATAGGTAATGAACTTATCTTGTCCGTTTGCAAGGTCCGGTAGCGCTGAAAACTGTGATATAGTGATTGTGTTATCGACATACTATTTGCGGATGATGATCCAGCAAAACGGGTTTTTATTGTTTAGGAAATAGCGGTTTACCCATGAAGGACTATACATGATCCTGTAATGATAAAACATCAATTCGTCAAGACTATGATGAAAATAATGCTGTGTCATTTCCGGGAAACCGATCTTCTTATAGTATTCCGCTGTTCTTTTTTTAGCCACTGAAATTTCTGATGCTTTGTAAAAGGGACTATCGAGAATATGTATTTCGCCAGCAGGTTTTAATTTCTGTTTTGCTTGCTCAATGATCCTGCTCAATGAAGGAAAATATTGAATACAGGAGGCAAAAACAATAAAGTCAAATTCATTAGTGGAAACTACTCCTGCATCAATACTGCCATATTCAAATCTAAGATTGGGGATATGACTGAAGACCCGTGAGGCCTGTTGTAATTCGGTAAAGTTCACATCAATGCCCGTTACATCACAACCGGGAATATAAGCAAGATGATGAGAGAACCAGCCATTGCCACAACCGACGTCAAGAATTTTCGGCAGGGATAATCTTTTCTCAAAATATTTTTTAAGCCGGGCGGCAGATTCTTTTCTTACACGCCACTCGGTATAATGAGGATGATCTTTTGAAATGGAAGGAAGCTGTAAAACCTCTGCATCGTTATAGATCCTTCCTTCCGTTTTACGGAGATCAATATAGCGTTGTTCAAACGGATCTGTTTTATATGATATGGCTTCGATCATCCGGCTTTTTCAATTTTGAAGACAAAATTTTTTTCCAGGATGCTTTGCTTTGTTTGCAACAGGCGGAGCGAGAACTTATTTTTTTCAGCAAATCCTTTTATCATTTCAATATCACAGCCATCACAAAGCACCATGATCACCGCGGTTGATTCATTGATATAGGAAGGCAATTGTTTGAACAACTGGTCAAAGTATTCGCCGTTCTCCCCACAAAACCAGGCATGATCTAATAATGACTGCGGTTGTTTTTTATAATAAGGCGGATTAATGGCAATGATGTCAAATACCTGTTCCTGTATTTCAGCAAAAAGATCTGACTGAATTATGTCAAGCCGGATATTATTTTTTGAACTGTTCTTTTTTAAATATTCGATCGCCACAGGATTTATATCACTGGCGGTAACCTTTGCTTGCTTTTTGGCCGCCTGCATAGCAATCAAGCCACTCCCTGCACCTAACTCCAAAAAACTTTTTCCCTCCAATGACAGGTTGCTGACGTATTGAAGTAATAATTGTGTACTAAAAAAGAACCCGGGGTGAAATACCTGTGAGGAAATTTCCAGGCTGATACCATTTTGCTGGTACTGCCTTGTCTTTGACAGGTATTTTACCAGTAACGGCTTATACGTCCAGGCGACAATATGTTTTATAGCTGTTCTCAAAATCCTTCCAATTCAGGTTGACGATATTTCCAGAGTATCTGTAATGCTTTTAACTCATAGGGCTTCCAGTACAATCCTGTTTTGTAACGCACCGATGAAATGGTTTTCAAAACTTTTCTTTTCAGGCCACTGAGTTTAATATCTGATACCGTAGGATAGTAGCCATTCAATACTGTTTCAAAATCTTTGATCTTATTGATCATTTCGGGCGTGAGCCAGGGTGTCAATGGATTTTTTCGCAAGTCAAAATTTTCCCATTGCGGGCTGATCCAGTCTTCCAGTTTTTCAGGAAAGTGAAAACCGCTTTTTAAAACCTGGTTGTACATGTCAGAACCTTCTGTAGGCACGGGGCTATACACGTAAATGACGATCTCGGTTTTGGGATTGATCGCTTTTATTTCTTTGATAAAAGCAATGTCCATATCAATTTGCTTCATCACCTGTTCAGGGTTGTCGGCTGGTGTTCCCAACACAAAAGAATATTCAGGGATGATATCAAACTTTGCCATCCTTGCGACAAATTTTCTCATACC
>DASVNY010000550.1:0-11434 GCA_036383615.1 Chitinophagaceae bacterium | reverse complement strand
AAAAAAGTTCGAGTGTCAAGAGTAATCATTAACGCCAGTGATATATAGACGTAATTGTTATTGGTGGAGGGATTTAAGAATTATCTATAATATTTGCCCATATTGTTTTTGAACCCCTGTGATTTTTATTCGGTATTTAACCATTTCAATACTGGCATTATAGTATTCCGAAATGTGCTCAATAGAACAATGATTTTTAAGTTTCCATCTTAGGCCCGGTATTGTTATTTGCAAACAACCACCTAAAAATTTAGCCTCTTCTTCATGCAAGGGATTATAATAGTGCAAGTTAAATTGGGCACATGCTTGGGCAACTTCATCAGATATTTCATGGTTTCTGATAAAATGCGCAAGTTCATGCATCAGGTTACTTTGTTGGCGATATGGAGAATGGTTTGTGTTATGAATAATAAGCTTTTCTTCAGCCTTATTGTATGTACGCATTGCTGAAAATCGCTGCGTGTCGCTCATTGTTTGATATTCAGGATGGTCTAACTTACCGATAAACATCTCATCAACTGAAAATACCTGTACATCTAAATAATCTGCAAGTGCAAATGCATCTAAAGGAGCAAAAATGGAAATTCCCATTTCTTTCCTGTATTGTTCCGAAAGCTTTTCAGCCGTGGTTTTAAATCCTCTTGGAAGTACGGATTTAGCCGGCATTTTTTTTCTTCGATTTAGTAAATGCTATGTCAACCATCGTTATCATTGCACTTACAGTTTCCGGGTCCAGTTCGTGGCTGCTTCGCAATTGATAAACAATCTTATCTTTTGAAGATAATTCTACCGCTTCGGTCTTCTCTCCTTTTACAAACGTTTCGGTAGAAACATCCAACCACTTACAAAGGCGGATAAACGTTTCTACATCCGGGAGGTTCCCTTGTTCCACACGTGATAATGTTGCCGAGCTCACATTGCCGATTTCTGTAGCAGTATCCCTTAACCCCGTCTTGCCCCTTTTTGATTTTATCATACTAGCGAGCAATTCAGTATTTAATGTGGATTTCATGTTAATAATTTTTATTGATGAAACACAGTTTCACATATAATACATTTGTAATTTCGACTTATGCAACGCTATTTCACGAACGAAACAAAAGTAGTGAACTAAATTTTTGTAACAAAAAAAATTATCAAAACCCTATTTTAAAACCATTAAACATGAAGTATTCATTATTGTACAACTTGAACCCAGCCGATCGGATTGTGGGCCCTTTATTTCAAACTGGCCTGACCAAACATCATGCAATTTTCTTAGGAGAAGATGACCTCGGGCAAGAATGGATTGCAGAAAACCATTATATCGAAGGCGTTAGGGTAATTCCAGCAAGTATGTTTTTTAAAACAAATAAGATCGACAGGATTGAGCGATTCAAAGGAAATAATTATCAGCGCAGAATGGCTATTGAAAAAGCTCAGAGACTTATCGGCAAGCCCTATAATTTATTCACCTACAATTGTGAGCACTATGCCAATGAAGTATTAAACGGCAAAGTTGAGAGTCGGCAAGTTGCGACGTTCTTTGCTATTGCAATTGGCGCACTTTTTATTGGAATGGCAGCCTCAGACTAATAGCATAATAATTCAAGCAAATAAATTTTAAAAATCAATATCATGGCAAAAAATGGTAAAACAGGCGATGGTCATCGCAATGGAGCAGTAAAAGATAGAACGCAAACGCACAATCCCAAGACAGATAGCTGGGTGAAACGTGATTCTAATACTGGAAAATTTATGGATGGCAAGTCAGACAACAAGCCGTTTAAGGGTGTGACCAAAGAAAAATAAATTTTATAAACATGGCTGTCAAATGACAGCCATGTTTTCGTAGAAGCATTATGAAGTTACGTTTACTATCGTTTACGGGATCCCGTATTTCATAATGCCCTAAAGCTTCTACCTTTCACCTACCCATCTTCTTGACTCATTAAACAATTATAAAAATGATACTTGAAAAAATATCTTTTAGAAAAGCTGACTTCGATGTTAATAGCTATGTAACAACTCGGCAACTTTCAAAATCATTGGATGGCACTTTATATCAAGACGAATTATTAAAAGTATTCAACGCAAATAAGGACAAGCCTGCAGTAATAAAAATCGGAAATGCCAAACAACTTTTATCTGCTCTTTCTGATCTCGATGCTCAATGTGAAAAAATAGATATTGTTTCACAAATTCGGCACATACAGCTCAAACGCCTATTGGAGGATGAGAAGGCAATCTTTGAAATCTTTGAAATCAAGGAGAACTCCATTTTGAAGAGGAAGAAAAAAGACATTTTGGAAACAGAAACGAGATATTCAGCTAAAACAGATTTACTGGATTACTATCATCTCAGCAGATTCGCTAACTACTGCCGGGATTTGGAGTACGAAGATTTAGTGAACGTGATTAAGAATTATCTGAAAGGGAAAAATGCCAAAAATAAAGAAGAAAAGAAATTAAGATTAATTTACAAAAACGAAGACAAGCAATATTATTTGAGAGCAATAACATCGAGTCAGGGATATAAGGATTTCGGAATTAATTTCTCTGTATTTGTTGCGTTGATGTCGCTCAATGAATATGTGGAGAACACAAAGAATGAGATATTCATCAACAATTTTGTAGCAAATGATTCTACGATTTATGTGTCCTTCGCATTAAAAACCAAAACTAAGATTAACCAAAAATTAAGCTTATCGTTTAACCTGATTTTAGAAAATGATGAGATTAAAAGGAACGCTGTTTCATTCAATGGAATTTTTAAGCTAGAGTTTGAAGATAAAGAAAAGCAAAGCGAAATCTATTTAAAGCCGAAAGGCTTTGTAAAAGAAGATTCTAATTATCCTACAGACTTGTTAACTTATTATCATCGAGGAAGTGTATCGACAGTTTTTGAGAGGATAAAGGAGCTTCCTCAACTAATTGATTTTTACATTGAACAAGTTAAAAAGGATGCTGAAAGAATTACTTCTATTAGAAATCCTAATGATGTAAGAAAGTTAATTAGCGACAAAATCAAGTTTTCAAAAAAACCGGAGTTTAAGGCTTATAAAGGTGCTGTATTTAATAAGTTGATGAATATTTCCGTCAATAGTACTTTTCAGCTATTTGAACTACTGCGGCAAGTTGAAGAACTTTTTGAGCATGATGATGTTGTTTCTCGGGATTTTTGGAGGATGAAACTTTATGAGTCACTAATTGAAAGAAAATAGGTCTTGCTTTTATACGCAGACTAAGCTCATGCCTTTTTCAACAGTAATGAAGGCAAAACTATCTTAACCTCTTTTTCCTTAGTCTCATCTTTCCAGTAAACAACATAGTTTATTCTGGCTTCAGCTATTTTGAACCCTTTTGCATAACGCTCTTTCAAAACTTCCTTGAACTTTTGTGAATACTTAAGAATTAAATCTTCTTTGGAGTTTCCTAACCCGTCTTCTACTATTTGAAGTGGAGTTCCACTGAATAGAGTATTTATTCTGTGTTGAACAAATTCAAAATATCCCAATTGAACATCCCGGTGTGTAAGATAAATGGCTATTTGCTGCGGCTCGGGATATGTGTTTCTATCCTCATTATAACTAAGTCCCTCAACAATAAATGGTTTTAAATAATTATCGTTGTAGTGTATAGATAAATTAGTCTTTGCCCTGGTAATGGCAACATAGAATTGCCGCTTATCTTCATCTGTATTAGGCGCAAAATTTTTCAATAACAGGTACACATTATCAAACTCCTTTCCCTTGGCTTTGTGAATGGTTGAAACATACACCACTTCTGAATCTATACTTAAAAAATCTTCTACCTTAGATTCAAACAAGAAAGCTTTCCAATCGCTTTTATACTTTTTGGCTGTATTAGCTTCTTCAAATGCTTTGATAGCCGCATTCGCCAGGTCTTTTTTTGCGCTGGCATTGATATGTGCATTTAATCGTCGCTTAGCATCTGCCCAATCCTCATCTGTTATCAAAGGGCTGTCTGCGTTGTCATTGATTATATCCGAAAAAAAGCGAAGCTCATATAGGTTGCTAAGATTAAACCCGTCGTTCGACTGGATAAGCTTTGCCTGTACGCCCTGTTGTAATAATAATCCTGACAGCAACATGGCATCTTCATTTGTTTTGGTGAGTACACAGGTAGAACCGGATAATGCTGCTTTACTGATAACAGCAGAAAGCGGGACAATGATATTATTTTGAGCATATTCTGTTATGTCAATAACTCCATTTTGTTGCTGGCTGGCAAAACAAGGCTCCGTTTTTAACCGGTTGCTGATGGTAGATGCCCAGGCATTGGCAAGAGATACTATATTGTCTTTGCTCCGGTAGTTCTCTGTTAATTCATACTTGCTGGCCTTCTTTTCGGTAATCAGGCTTTGCATATACGCCGAATCTGCACCCCTGAATCCGTAAATGTTCTGATCATCGTCTCCCACCAGTATCACCCGCATTTCTTCGTTCTGTTCCATCAGTGCCTTTACCAGCTCATATTCTTCTTTGTTCATGTCTTGCGCTTCATCCACTACCAATACTGTTTTGGTAATCCTGAACGTTTCAATTTCGCCGGTTCTTATTTTTTCTACTGCCGTATTGATGATGTTATCAGATTCTAATAAGCTCCCGACTCTCCCGAGCAGGTCGAAGCAATACGAGTGAAAGGTTTTTATTTCTATAAAATTGGCTGCATTACCTATCAGCTCTATCAGGCGTTTTTTAAATTCGGTTGCCGCAGCCCTGGAAAAAGTAAGCATCAGCAGTTGCTCATGTTTTACATCTTCGGCCAAAAGAAGGGAGGCCAGCTTGTGCACCAAGAGCCTTGTTTTCCCGCTGCCCGGCCCGGCAGCTACAACCATATATTGATTGCCTGAATCTTTAATAATTTTTAATTGAGCCGGTGAGAGTGCCCCAAAGAGTCTCATGAATTTTTCAGGCGTTAAGGTTCGCTTGATTTCATCCTGGCGGCTACCCGGAAAGTATTTGGATAAGAAAGAAGTGTAGTTAAGCTTAAAATAGTCTTCCACAAACTGCAACGCTTCATTATAGTTGCGGATCATCTTTTTAGCATATTCTCCTACAATATGAATTTGCTGTACTTTTTGCTGGTAAAACAGCTTTAGTTTTTCATAGTCGCTTTCCTTGTATTGTATACGGTTATTTTTTTCGATTCTGTCAATGGTGAGCCTGTTATGCACAACTAAAAAACCGCCTTCAATCTTAATCGCTTCAATTCTCGACAGGTAAAACAAACTGTCTTCAATATCATCAAGGCTGGCTTTCACCGAAAACATGCCTTGCTCGCTTTCTACCATCTCTTTTAGTTCCTGTACAGAAAACTCTACCAATATTTCTTCTTGTTTGTTATCGGCCCCAGCTAATTCTGTAGCCTTCTTGTGCAGGTGCTCTGTAATTAATTTTGCCAGTAAATGGCGTTTCTCCTGTTTTTCCCTGAACTCCGCTTTATCCATCAATAAGCCCATTTGCATATGATTTCTTGAGTATTCAAGATTGTGTCGCTTGATCCAGTTTTTGATTGCCCAAAAATTGATAATCGTTTTGAGTTTATTGAGAGAGCCGTCTTTGATACCTGATTGAAGAAACAATTCGATAATTTCTTTTAAGTGATAGGCTGCTTCTGTTTCCTTTAGCTGCGACAATAAAAGTTCTTCCTGTTTTCTAAAGCTTTCAACAATGGCTAAGGACCTATTAACTGATTCTGCTTTTTTAATAAAGGCAGTTAAGTCTTTTGTTTGGGCCAGAATTTTTTCTTCTTTCATTAACTCAATAACACGAATCACCTCTTCTTTTACCATACTTAGCTGATCAGAAATATAATCCACCCTCGATTCAGCATCTTCTTCCGTAGACAATCGTTTGCTCTTGCTGGAAAAAAGTTTTTTAATTATCCGAACAGCCTGTTCTTTCTGTTTATTTGAAAACTTCTCTGAGGAATTAATTTTATCAGTAGCCTCCTGTGCATTTTTGCTGAGAATGCTATTGGCAAAAACCCTGGGCATATTCTGTCCTCGTTTCAAGTAGCCTGCATCTTCGAGGGCTGCAATAGCCGTAGTTACTCTTGTTTCAATTTCATTGATACCATCATCCCAACCTGCTTTCCTCGCTATTTCAAGCGCTGAGTTAGAGGCTTTGTCTCTCGTTTTCGTAAGCTCCTTTATAGCTTTCCACACCTGGTTTATTTCCTTGCTGCTGATCTTTGTCTGGTTCAGCAGAATGAAATGCTTGTCTAAATCTTCTTCGTTAAACAGTACATAGCAATCGGCATTGATCTCCTCGTTACGGCCGGCTCTTCCTGCTTCCTGCACATAATTTTCCAATGAATCAGAAATATCATAATGTATTACACAGCCAACATTGTCTTTATCAACGCCCATACCAAATGCAGAAGTAGCCACCATGGTGTTTACCTCTCCTGCCATGAAGGCATTTTGATTTTCGGATTTCTCCTCCTTGTCCATCTTGCCATGGTAGGGTTTAGCCACAAAGCCATCGTCACTTAATCGCTTGGCAAGTTTATATGCTCTTTTCGTTCGGGACACATATACAATCGTAGGGCAGTTCTTCGCTTCAATAATACTTCTTAGCTGGTTATATTTTTCTTCTTCATTATCTTTTTGGTAAACACTGTAATGCAAATTGGTTCTTGAAACATTGGCAGTGAAAACGTTTAAGCTAAGACCTAATTTATCCCTGAAATAAGATTTGATATCCTCAATTACTTTTTGCTTGGCTGTAGCGGTAAAGCAGGAAACAGGAATTCTGTAATCAAGACCTTTTTTCTCCTGCAGGTTTTTGATAAACTCGCCAATGTATAAGTAATCAACTCTAAAATCTTGTCCCCATGAAGAAAAGCAGTGCGCCTCGTCAATTACAAATCTTGCTATTTTTCTTTTTAAGAGCAATCGTTCAATGGTAACGGAGCGCAGTGATTCAGGAGAGATATACAGAAGGCTGGCAAATCCATTCTCAATACGTTCAATTGCTTTGGTTCGTTCAATAGGATCCAGCAGGCCATTAATAGTAACTGCTTCTGTGATACCTTTTTTTTCAAGATTGTCAACCTGGTCTTTCATCAAAGACTGTAAAGGGGCAATCACCACCGTTAAGGCTTTGGCATTTTCACCACTCATTAATGCAGGAACTTGGAAAGTGATGGACTTACCACCCCCGGTAGGAAATACAGCAAGAATAGATTCACCTTGCACAGCAGCCCGGGCAGCATTTTCCTGTAGTGGTTCATTGGCAAACCTGCGGAAAGCTGGAAAACCAAAATACTTTTTTAAGGCAAGAACGGGATCAAGGGCGAGTTTACAATAATTGCATCCCGAAACACAGGGATTGCTTCGCATTAAGAAAAGTAACCTTTCTACATCTGGATAGTTCTTTAATACCCATGCTGGCGTAATTGAAAAGCGATCGTCGCAATTTAATAAGGCTAATGTATATGCTAACGCAACGGGAGAGGTATCAATAAATAATTTGAGATCGCTTTCATTACATATTTTACCCTGGAAACGATTTTTAATTATAGCGTGTAATTGCTCTTTGTTTAGCGAACTGGAGTAATTGATATATCTAAAGAAATTTTCAAAACCTTTTTGATCTGACAAAAGCAAATACAATATTTCCTTAAACCCATCATCCAGCTTTTGAAATGCAGCTATCTCATCAAAAAATAAATCCCTCGCCTTTTTAGCATCGTTGAACGGATTGTTAAGCTCATCTGTTTGTAGCTTGTCGTTTTTCAAAAGTTTGTGATAGGGCTGCTTGGGAAATAATAAAGGAGAAAACAATAAGGTGTCAATAGCCCTATCTATTCCCCACTGTGCATTGCCAAAATACCTTTGTAAGTAAACCAGGTCATGGGATAGAATATTGTGCCCGCAAATGAAATCAGATTTCTCAATAAATTTCTCGAACTCTTTAGGTTGGTTTTTATGAAAAGCTGAATCATCTATCAAAACACAGCCGATATCAAGCAACTGTTTGCCAGTAAAACTTACTTCAATATCGAAAAAGGCAATAGGGGTCATTCTAGGAATTAGGTCTGGTATTCCACTAATGTAGTTTAAACTATTAATTTAAGAGAATTGTTTGTTTGGAAACTTTACAGGCTGTTCGTATCAGGTAAATATTTTTTTAATTACTAACCATGTTGTAAAGTATAACTCATACTTAACCACTTCAAACAATAATCGATCTCTCCCCCACTTCTTAAACAGCCTGCAATGCTTTAAAGAGAACTTTTCCTGGCACTATAAATCGTTTAAAGAGCTATAAATTTGCGTTGAATTATTACAAGATGCCCGAACAACAAAATATAGAATTTAAGCAAAATTGGCATGATGACTACTTGAAATGGGTTTGCGGCTTTGCAAATGCAAATGGCGGAGTTATTTATGTTGGCAAAGATGATAAGGGCAATGTTGTTGATGTTCCTGATTACAAAAAACTAATGGATGATATACCCAATAAGATTAAAAATGCAATGGGTATTACCGTAGAAGTAAATCTGCATGAAGAAACAGGAAAACATTTTATTGAAATTGTTACGCCACCTTATTCTGTTCCCATTTCAGTAAGAGGCAGGTATTATTACCGAAGTGGAAGCACTAAACAGGAACTAACCGGAGCAACACTCAACGAATTTCTTTTAAAGAAATCCGGTAGAACATGGGATGACGTAATTGAGCAAAGAGCAACGTTTGGTGACATAGATGAAAAAGCGGTGAAAACATTTCTTGCTGCTTCTGAAAATGCCGGTCGGCTTCCGGAAAATAATCAGGGGCTTGCAATTCCTGAGTTATTTGAAAAGCTGCGACTTAGTGAAAATGGACAATTAAAAAGAGCCGCCATTATTTTATTTGGCAAAGACCCTGGTAAATTTTATCCAAACATTTTTGTAAAGGTTGGGCGGTTCGGTAAAGACGATACAGATATAAAGTTTCAGGAAACAGAAGAAGGAAATTTAGTTGTGTTGCTTCAAGCTGTTTTAAATCAGCTCAACCATAAATTCCTGATTCGTCCCATTGAATTTGAAGGAATGCATCGAATTGAAAAGGGTGAATACCCTTTAGCTGCCATTCGTGAAATGCTATTGAACGCACTGGTGCATCGCAATTACATGGGGGCACCCATTCAAATCCGTATATATGATGACAAAATTAGTATTTGGAATGAAGGTATTTTACCAGAAGGTTTGACGCTGGCTGCATTGAAACGTTCTCATTCTTCAAGACCAAGAAACCCTATTATTGCTGACGTTGCTTTTAAAGGTGGTTACATTGACGCATGGGGTCGTGGTACTATAAAAATTCTTGACACTTGTAAAGAAGCGGAATTGCCTGAACCTGAAATGCAGGAGCTAAGCGGCGGATTTAACATTACTCTTTTCAAAAATACTTTAACAGGAGAGCAACTCACAAAGTTGGGGCTTAACGAAAGGCAGGTAAAAGCCATTTCATTTGTGAAGGAGAAAGGAAAGATCACAAATGCGGACTATCAAAAGTTATTAAGCGTCTCCAAAGCAACCGCAACCCGTGACCTCACGGACTTAATAGAGAAGTTTGATTTATTAGAGAAGGTCGGTAAAACAGGTGCCGGTACATCTTACATATTAAAAAAATAATTGGCTCATAATGGGCTCAAAGGACTCATGAACGGATCAAAATAGGCTCAAACTGTAACACTAAGCCAGCCACATTTGAAAGCAAATAAAAAAGTGGGTTACTCATGATTGATATATTAGTGTGCTTCCTCAAATAATAATCACCCTCTTCCCCACCACCTTATCACCCGTTGAATAGGAATCACCAAACCAACTCGCTAAATACGCCGTAAACGTTCCAAACAATCCCACACCCACTGTCATCAATAGGGCAGCGATCATCCTGCCTTCGGTAGTAACAGGAAATTTGTCGCCATAGCCCACGGTGGTAATGGTAACATAAGCCCACCAGGTAGCATCTTCGGCCGTTTTAATATTACTGCTGGCATCCACTTCCACCTGCAAAATGGCAATGGAAGAAAACAGGATCATCAATACCGCAATAATAGCCGCCGCCGTTAAAGCACCTTGCGTTCTGCACCTGAAAATATGATGCACCAAATGTTTGGTAGAGCGAAAGGCCCTTAAGATCCGTAATAACCTTATGAGCCGCAGCATTCTTCCCGCCCGCATAAAGTCAAGCGTGGGTATGCTTGATAGCAAGTCGATCCATCCCCATTGCATAAATTTTAGTTTATGCTCTGCTTTGTAAAACCGGGTACCAAAGTCTAATAGAAACACAAAGCAGATAGCATTGTCGGCCATGTTCAATATCCTCGATATTTCCGTTGGCAGCTTAAAAAACGTATCTACCAATAAAGCCAGCAGTACATAAAAGGAAAGTACAATAATGAGGAGGTTTAAGAATCCCAGTTGTTCCGGTTCGCTTTGTTTTGTTGTTGTCATAGATACAGGCAGCCTTGAGTTTTTTTCCTGGTAGGACTTATTCGTTTAAAAGCAATATCCGCATGCTCTTCTCTTCCTTGCCTTTGTAGTAGCCATATCCGCCGCTTCAATAGTGGTACTGCATTTTCTTAATCCCTGGCAATGGCTTGTTTTGTGATACGCTTTTGATTGCGGGGGCCGTTGCAGAGATACACACTGTTGCCGCTGCTGCAGCCAAGCAAGGCTATACTTATTACAAAAAGGAGCTTTTCCTAAAAAGCAGTCAGTTTAAGCGGACAGCTCAGGCCTATTTCTACGTAACATACTGATTTAAAATAGTATATAAATAAAAATATAAAATGTTGAACATTTCCACCATTAAACCACTTTTTGTACATTTGTGATGGAGAAAGCCAACAAATTTATAAATATAATTTGATGGAAAAAACCAACAATTACTGGCAAGCCATGAGCGACCCGGCAATTATGGAGGCATTGGGGCAATTTATACAGCAAACCAGGTTGCAGCAAAATAAAACGCAGCAACAAGTGGCAACAGCGGCTGGCATTAACCGCTCAACGCTGGTACAGGTAGAAAATGGCGGAGGCGGAACCCTGCTTTCTTTTATCCAGGTGTTAAGAGCATTGGGGCAACTTCATTTATTCAACCATTTCGAGGTAAGGCTACAGCTTAGTCCCCTGCAGCTTGCAAAACTTGATGAGAAAAGACGGCAAAGAGCAAGCAATAAAAAACAGCAGCCACCCAAAAAACCTAAAAGCGACTGGTAATGATCACAACAGCCTTTGTCAATATCTGGAATAAACGGGTCGGCGCCATTGCCTGGGATACAGCTACAGGTGTGGGTTCTTTCGAATTTGAGCCCTCCTTCCTGGCACAGGGGCTGGACCTCTCTCCCAATGTCGTTTAGTTAAGCTCTAAATTGCTCTTTTATAATTTGTAAATGTTTGGTATTTGCCTTTTGCTCTTTTAAATCTGACG
>DASVNY010000549.1:0-6202 GCA_036383615.1 Chitinophagaceae bacterium | reverse complement strand
GCCCGTTCATTCACCCTGAAATCGGCAAAATGCAATAATCCATCTGCATCCAGCACACCCACCATATCAACATTATCAAAATCCAATCCCTTCACCACCGTCTGTGTTCCAACCAGTATGTCAATTCGCTTTTGCTCGAATTGCTGTATCAGCACATCATGTGCATTTTTCCCTCGCACGGTATCCACATCCATCCTCGCAACCCTTGCAGAGGAGAATGTTTCCTGTATAAGCTCTTCAATTTTTTCCGTTCCAAAATTGCGCTGAATGAATTTATGATTACCACAAGCCATACAAGTATGCAAAGGAGGATAGGTGGTGCCGCAGTAATGGCAAACCAGTTTATTCGTGAACTTATGATAGGTCAATGACACATCACAGTATTTACATTGTGGTATCCACCCGCAAACGGCACAAACCTGGTAAGGATCATAACCCCTGCGGTTTTGAAAAAGAATCACCTGCCGGTCCCTGTCGATTGTTTCCTTCACTGCATTCACCAATTGCGGTGACAGCATAACCTTTGAGCGATCTTTCTGTTCTACCTTCTTTGTGTCAACGATCTCGATCGGCGGCAACTGTATATCTCCAAATCGTTGCAGTAATTCTGCCAGTCCATATTTACCTGTTGAAGCATTATAGTAGCTTTCCAATGATGGGGTAGCACTTCCTAACACCGCTTTCGCATTGAATAACGAGGAGAGATAAATAGCTGCATCACGGCCATTATATCTTGGTGCAGGGTCATTTTGTTTAAAAGAACTGTCATGCTCTTCATCACAGATCACAAGACCCAGGTCCTGGTAAGGCAAAAAAACAGATGACCTCGCTCCCAGCACGATCTTCATCTCACCTGTTTTTACTTTGTTCCATATCTCCACTCTTTCATTCTGCGAAAACTTGGAATGATAAATACCGATATAACCTCCGAAATGTTTTTGCAAACGACGGATGATCTGCGAGGTCAGGGCAATTTCAGGTAGCATATAAAGCACCTGTTTGCCCTTACGGATATATTCTTCGATCAGTTTTATATAAACCAGTGTCTTCCCGCTCGAGGTAACCCCATGCAATAAGCAAACTGGTTTTTCTTCGAAGCTGGCTTTTATTTTAGTTAACGCTTGCTCCTGCAAAGCCGTTAGTTCAAAATCTATCTTGATATCTTTTGGCAGGTACTGCAGCCGGTCCACATTTCTTTTTTCTGTCCATAATATTTTTTTCTCAACAAGGCCCTTTAATTGTGCTTCTGATGCACCGGATTTTTTAAGCAATTGAGGTTTTGTTACCTCACCTTCCGTTTTTAATAAATGTAAATACCCCAGCAAGAGCTCCATTTGCTTGGGCGCTTTTGTCCAATTATTCAGCAGGTCGGAAAGCTTTTCTTCATTGTCGTACTCCGGGTTCAGCAACACATACGTTTCTTTCTTTGGCGAATAGATTTGCTTCAACGCTTCCCAAACAAAACAAACTTTCTTCTGTATAAGTCTTGCAATAACCGGATAAACATGTGACGAATCGAGTATTTGCTGCACCTCGGTCAGCTTTAATTCCTTTTTCAGCAGCAATCCTTCAGCTACTAAATACTCATCATGATCCAATGTTGAAAAATCATCGCCATACTCATCATTAAACACAACGACTGTTTCGCTCGACAGTTTGAAATGTGCAGGCAAAGCAGCCGACATCACTTCTCCTTCACTGCACATATAATAAGAAGCCATCCATTCCCATAATGCCAACTGCTCTTCAAAAACAACCGGCTCTACATCCAGTATATTCAAAACTTCTTTGGGTTCAAAAAATTCCGGTTTCTCAGTATGTAATCTTTTAATGACGCCTGCATACTTTTTATTCTTTCCCAAATTCACTTCCACACGGCAACCCGGACGGGCCGTTTCCTGCAAATGTGAAGGAACGGACCATGTGTAGTTTTTGGGGAGTGCTAATGGTATGATGATCTCAGCGTACAATGGGGAAATATTCAATACTCAATATTCAATTTTCAATGCTCAATTTAGCGAGATTGTCCGAACTATGATTTTCTCCAGCCCGCATCATATTCTATCATTTTCTTTTCCATAATTGCATACACCTTTTCTTTCAGCTTACCAACATCGGCAAGAGTATAACCCTGAACAGGTATCTCATCAAGATAGAGTAACCTGCTTATGCCGGGTGTTAATGAAAAAAGGCTTTTATAATCCAATCGCCGGTAAGCATCGAGGAATAAAACCGGCTTGACAGGTGTTTGCGTTTCAATAGCTACCCTGAATGCCCCATCGTAAAACTCTTTCAACGGTTGAGTGGTCATATTAAATGTGCCTTCGGGAAATACCAGTACTGAAATGCCCTTGCTGATAATAGATTTTAATATGCGTACGCTTTTGGAACGATTGGCTGCATTGCCACGGTCAACTGTTACGATCGCATTGCGGTAGATAAATCCAAACACAGGCACTTTGGCCATTTCCACTTTTCCCAATGGCCGGATCGGTTGCCGGTAGGCTTTGGGAATGATCGCCGCATCCAAATAAGAAATATGATTGCTGACAAAAATGTATGACTTCGACCGGTCATGCGGTGCTTCATATATTCTTTTGTGATAAATGAAAATAAACAGGAACCAAAGATCGGCCCAGGTCATACATAGCCCCATGATCATATTACCACCCTTGATACGTCCGAAAAAACTTGCTATTAATGCGAAGGGGAAAATAAGCAGCATGATAGCAACAAACATAATAAAGGCATAAACGCAATAGACCCATTGCAAAGGTTTCAGGATCGCCCTCATCAGTTTTTGTTTTCGTATTTATTATCATCGCCCAGGCAATCACAGCTCCATTCCGTTCCGAGATCAATCACCGTAACCACAACCGTTTTGTCATTGCATTGCGCAAAAACGATCCTCACTCTCTGATCATCGCTTGTCGTTCCTTCTATCGCATAACGGGGGCAACGGGCATTCTGCAGATCACTTTTGTTGTAATTGATCTTGCCATCCTTCATGATCTCTTCCACTTCTTTTTGCGTGATCTTCCTGCAACCCATCCGGCATTTCGCATGATTGCTGTATTCGAGATAGGAAACACGACGATCAAAACCGCGGTCACGGTTTGTATTGTTACTCGCCGGGTCGGTTCTTGTATCGGTGGTTTTGGGTTTGGCTTTATCGTCGCTTTTCTGCAAACGCCTCACAAAAAATAAAGCGATGCCAAGAACGATCACCAAAGCAAGGGGCAGCCATTTCTTGTTCAAATCCTATTAATTTATTTACAAATTAAACTCAAATCGCTGATTATAAAGCCACTTGTTTTCCCGCTGCTCCCGCAGGCAGATTATCAAATACCACTACAATCCCATCTGACCAATTTGACTTTTTTGACCTATTTGACCAATTTGACTTATTTGACCTATTTGACCTATTTGACCCCTTATGCCTAACTGCATCAGCGCGATCTGCTCCTGATCTGCATAAATCAGCGGGAAAAATTCTTGCTTATCTTTGCGCCTCTTATGGCAGTCTCAAGAACAGTGGCGTTTCATACTCTCGGTTGTAAACTCAATTTTTCCGAAACATCTTCGCTTTCCCGCATTTTAGAAAATGAAGGCTTTGAAAAAAGGGATTTCGACGACCTGGCCGACGTGTATGTAATCAACACCTGTTCCGTTACCGACAATGCCGATAAAGAATGCCGCCAGTTGGTTCGCCGTATTCAGCGAAAAGCTCCCGAAAGTTTTGTGGTCATCACAGGCTGCTATGCGCAATTAAAGCCAAAAGAAATTTCTTCTATTCCCGGCGTTGATCTTGTATTGGGCGCTGCTGAAAAATTCAATATCGCTCAGCATATCCGTGAACTGTCAAAAGGCGATCCTTCAAAGATCTGTAGTTGCGATATCAGTGAAGTGACAGGCTTTCATTCTTCCTGGTCGGTGAATGACCGCACAAGAACATTTTTGAAAGTACAGGATGGCTGTGATTACAATTGTTCTTTCTGCACCATACCGATGGCGAGAGGTAAAAGTCGTAGTGATGTTATCAGCAATGTGATAAAAAACGCCGGAGAGCTGGCAGCGAATGGAGTGAAAGAAATTGTTTTAACAGGTGTGAACCTCGGAGATTTTGGCAAAGGCCCGGATGGCGCCGGTGTCAATATCAGCATTAGTGGTCGTGAAGAAAATTTCTTTGAACTCGTAAAAGAACTGGATAAAGTAAAAGGAATTCAACGTTACCGGATCTCTTCTATTGAGCCCAACTTATTAGCTAATGAGATCATTGAATTTGTCGCTAACAGTGACAAATTCATGCCGCATTTTCATATTCCTTTACAAAGTGGGAGCAATAAGATACTTAGCGCCATGCGCAGGCGATATAAAAGAGAATTATATGCAGACAGGGTGAAACTGATCAAAACCCTGATGCCGCATTGTGCCATTGGTGTGGATGTGATCGTTGGTTTTCCCGGCGAAACAGAAGAAGAATTCAAAGAAACATTTGACTTTTTGCATTCGCTTGATATTACTTACCTGCATGTGTTCACTTATTCTGAAAGAGACAATACCCATGCCCTCTCATTAAAGCCCGTTGTGCCGATGAACCTGCGGCATGAAAGAAATAAAACACTTCGCAACTTGTCTTATATGAAGATGCAATACTTCATTGGTCAGCATGTGGGACAAACCAGGAAGGTATTATTTGAGCATAACGATAAGAATGGGATGATGGAAGGTTATACCGATAACTATATCCGCATTACTACTCCTTACCGTGAAGAATGGGTGAATAATATTGTGGAGTGGAAGATATAGGCAAAGCGCTTATTTTTACAACCAGCAAGTTCTTTAACATCATTGGAACGTTAGTCGAGACGCAGCCAAGCTGGTCTCGATGCCGACCAAAGCGTCGGCACTCAGTTGATGAATTATTTTGGAACGTTAGCTCAGTTGGTTCAGAGCACTACTTTGACAGAGTAGGGGTCACTGGTTCGAGTCCAGTACGTTCCACAAAACCCTGAAGCGATTGACCGAAGGGAAATCTGCTTCAGGATTTTGTCTATTTTTATACAGATGAAAAAATACCAGGTTACGATCCGGTTTGAAATGAGTGATGAGTTCATGGAACTGGTGCCACCGCACAGGACCTATATCAATTATCTCATCAATAAAGAGGTTATTGATCAATATGCAGTGAGTATGGAAACGCAAAGAGTATGGGTAACGCTTAATGCGGAAGATAAAACAGAAGTAGAAAAACTGTTAGAGAAATCACCACTCTTCAAATTCTGGACCTACGAGATCGATGAATTGTTTGTACTGGATGGACAACATTATCGGTTACCGGCCGTGCAACCGAACTAAGTAGATCCCACAGAAAAAACGTCGTTTAATATGCAGATTCGCACATCTGCAAATCTTCACATCAGATCTTTCACTTTTCACTGATCAGCTCAACAAGATATTCCGCATCTTCTTTGATCCCCAAAAGAATAGACGATTTCCTGTTTCTCAACCAGGGATAACCAAGAAAATAAAGCCCCTCCACTTTTGTAACCCCTTTCTTGTGCATCAATTTACCGGCATCGTTAAATACCGGCAGCTTAAGATAGTTGAAATCGGCTCCAAACCCTCCTGCCCAAATGATCGAAGTAATATTGTTTTCTTCCAGGTCGAGTGAAGCAATACCACTAACACAATTCATTCCCTTATCAGCCACATCGGCTTCATCATAATGCGCTTCTTCAACTGCTATTCCTTTGCTGTCTATAAAATCGTCAACGATCTTTTTAAGATTGGCTGAAAAATCATCGGCAAATTTTACATGCATAGCAGCATTGTTCTCAAAGCTGGCTATCCATTGCCCAGCTCCATTCATTTTCCCAACTATTACGGCTCCTTTTTTGGCAAGTGCCTGGAGACTGATCGTATCTCTTCCACTGCCCGTTCCTGATATCTGCGGATTTCTTGAATCGAAAACTTTCGGATCGGTTACATTCTCTTCTGACAGATCAAAAAAACCACAATCAATTAACCAGTAAAAAATATCCCTGCCACGATACCATCTCGGTATGCGACCTACTTTACTGGTAGAAAAGAAAACTTTCTTGCGATCGTTTAAAAGATCGCTTACAATCTGACAACCCGATTGTGCGCCACCCACAACTAAAACATTTCCTGCCGGTAATTGAGCAGCATTACGATATTC
>DASVNY010000548.1:0-6544 GCA_036383615.1 Chitinophagaceae bacterium | reverse complement strand
ATAATGATTGGTACCAGGGAACATGGGATTACCAGCGCCGGTATAAGTTATATGAAGAAGTGAGCAGGGCGGAAGGGTTGGACAAAAATGCGATCGATTATTTTGAATTTGGTGTGAGTAGCGGGAGTTCTTTTCGCTGGTGGCTGGCACATAACACAAATGCTGGTTCTAAATTTTTTGGGTTCGATACGTTTGAAGGTTTGCCCGAAGCATTCGGACCTTATGGAAAAGGTTCGATGGCGGCAACATTGGAATCTATTAATGTGACCGATCCCCGGGCCGGTTTTTATAAAGGACTTTTCCAGGATACGTTGATCCATTTTCTCGATCAGTATAAACCGGGTAAAAGAAAACTCATTCATATGGATGCTGACCTTTTCAGCTCAACCATATTTGTGTTTTCACAATTGTATCGCTATTTGAATGATGGGGACATCATCCTGTTTGATGAGTTTGCAGTGCCAACACATGAGTTCCGCGCTTTCCAGATATTTACGGAGAGTTTTTATGTGAACTATGAGGTTATCGGGGCTGCCAATAATTATTTATTCCTGGCCGTGAAGATCAAAAAGCCAACAGCATAATATGCAGGCCGTTAAAAAGATCCTGTTTAAGTTATTAGGTGAAGAGCAGTATTTAAAAATGCTGAACAGGGGATTTTTTCTTGCCTATAACAGCGGGTTGTTAAAAAGGAATTATCGTTATAAATATCATTATTATGTTCAGCAACTGATCAAAAAGGGAGATCATGTAGTTGATCTTGGAGCTAATCTCGGCTATTATACAAAGCTGTTTTCGAAATGGGCTGGAGAGAAGGGAAAAGTGATAGCTATCGAGCCAGTTCCTTTATATATGAAGATCATTCGCTGGACCACCCGCAATTGCCGGAATGTGGAATTGATACCATACGCATTGGGGAAAGAAAATAAGAAGATACACATGGTGACGCCTTTTCATTTTGGATATTTGCGGGCGGGGTTGTCACAGGTGCATGATGATGAAGGAACAAAACCGGAGAACTATGAGTTCTCTTTTGAGGCGGAGATGGTAAAAGCTTCCGATTTGTTTGCAGGATTTGAAAGGATAGATTATTTCAAATGTGATATTGAAGGGTATGAAATAGTGGTGCTGCCGGAAATAATGCAAACCTTATTGAAGTTCAAACCCACCATTCAATTGGAGACATGGGGAGATCAAAAGGAAGCGGTTGAAAACTTATTGGCAAAAAATGATTTTATTAAATACCAATTGAACGGGGAGAGTTTGGAGAAGGTGGTGCCGGGCGTGACAGAGTTACATGGAGATTTTATTTTTATTCATAAAGACAAAGCAATATGATACACATAGTTTTTAATGAATCCGAAGTTGCGTTGATGCAGGAAGTGATCGGGCTGGATGAGACGTTGACCGGTGAAGTGATCCAGGTAAAGGATGATTTTGCAGTGGGCCCATTGGCAGGCATTGATACCGAAGAAGGTTGGAATGCAAGACTCGATTGGTGGAGAACATTGTTGCAGGGATCGCCTTACAAAGACGACCTGGTGGGAAGTTTTGATGACAGGCAAACCGTAAAGGAAATAAAAGAAAAGCTTGATGCCAATGCTGAAGAGCAGGTTTGGATATGGATGGGTCAGAACCAGCATGATGTTAGTGGCTATTACTGGCTGATGCCGCAGTTAAGAGATTACCAGGGCAGGGTGATGGTTTTATACATGAACAACCTTCCTTTTATCAATGAAAAAGGACAGATATTCTATCCATCCTGGCTAGGTGATATTCAGCCAAAGGAATTTTTGAAAGCAAAAAAATTATGCCGTCCTATCACGCTGAGTGAGTTTGAAGTTGATCCTGATGAATGGAAAAAGCTGGTAGAAGAAAACGCAACGGTAAGAGCATTGGAAGGAGGGAAGAAGATTGTTGGAAAAGACGATTCATTTTATGATAACGAGATCTTGAAAAACCTCACAGCTGATTGGCAAAAAGCCACAAGAGTGCTGACAAACACATTGCATCGTATGAAGATTAAAACAGGGGATGTATTTGTGATGTGGAGAATGAAGCACCTGATCAATGAAGGAAAGATCGAAGTAACAGGTGATATGAGTAAAGGATGGAAGGATTTTGATGTGAAACTGGCAGGAGCTAAAACACAGGAAATAAACGAAGCAGCAGAAGCAATACAATAAGAAGGAACAATGAGTGCAGCAAAAAATAAACTATCGGCGATTACCAGCAATGATTCAGGATTGCATGGGCAATACAAGACATGGTTCCTGGATTATGCATCGTATGTGATATTGGAAAGGGCGGTGCCAGCCATTGAGGATGGATTGAAGCCGGTGCAACGACGCATTCTTCATGCCATGAAGGAAATGGATGATGGCCGGTTTAATAAAGTGGCCAATATCATCGGGCAGGCAATGCAATATCACCCGCATGGTGATGCATCTATTGGTGATGCGTTGGTAAACATGGGGCAGAAGGATCTGTTGGTAGAAACGCAGGGAAACTGGGGCGATGTAAGAACAGGAGATGATGCGGCAGCGCCACGTTATATCGAAGCAAGATTAAGCAAGTTTGCATTAGAAGTTGCTTTCAACAGTAAGATCACTGAATGGCAACTCAGTTATGATGGAAGAAAGAATGAGCCTGTCACATTGCCAATGAAGTTCCCTTTGTTATTAGCGCAGGGAGCTGATGGTATTGCAGTGGGTTTGTCAACTAAAATTCTCCCACATAATTTCTGTGAACTGATCGATGCTTCTATTAAATGTTTAAGAGGTAAACGATTTGAGCTTTACCCCGATTTCCAGACCGGCGGTATGATTGATGTGGCCGACTATAATAACGGTAAAAGAGGCGGCAAGGTAAAAGTGAGGGCGCATATTGAAGAAGTTGATAAAAAAACACTGGCGATTAAAAGTGTTCCTTATGGCGTTACTACTTCACAATTGATGGAGTCGATCGTGAAGGCCAACGAGCAGGGAAAAATTAAGATCAAAAAAGTAACGGATAACACTGCGGCTGAAGTAGAGATACAGGTTGATCTTGCCCAGGGCATTTCTCCTGATATCACCATCGACGCTTTGTATAAATTCACCGATTGCGAAATATCCATCTCTCCCAATGCCTGCGTGATCGTTGATATGAAGCCGCAGTTCCTCGGTGTGCAGGAGTTGCTGAAAATATCTGCAGACAATACAAAAGATCTGCTGGAGAAAGAATTGCAGATAAAGCTGAATGAGTTACAGGAGAAATGGCATTATACTTCACTGGAGAAAATATTCTTTGAAGAAAAGATCTACAAGGAATTAGAAAAGAAGCATGAAACATGGGAGAAAGTGCTGGATGCTATTGATAAGGCTTTTGTTCCTTTCAAAAAGCAATTAAAAAGAGCTATTACAAAAGAGGATATTGTTAAGCTTACAGAAAAACCGGTTCGTCGTATTTACAAATTGGATATTGATGAACTGAATGACCAGATCAAGGGATTGGAAGCCGATATTAAACAGGTGAAACATGACCTGAACAACCTGGTTGATTTTGCTGTGGCGTATTATGAGAATCTCCTGAAGAAATATGGAAAGGGCCGTGAAAGAAAAACGGAGATCAAACAATTTGAAGTGATCGAGGCAAAGAGTGTGGCTATTGCCAACACTAAACTATATGTGAATAGGGAGGAAGGCTTTATCGGAACAGGTTTGAAGAAAGATGACTATTTATTTGACTGTTCCGACCTTGATGATATCATTGCCTTCAGCAAGAATGGCGTGATGAAAGTGGTGAAAGTTTCAGACAAAGTATTTATCGGTAAAGACATCATGCATGTGGCCGTTTTCCAGAAGAACGATGAACGAACCACCTATAACATGATCTACTTGGATGGAACGAATGGGAAAAGCTTTGCCAAACGATTTAACGTTACCGGGGTTACAAGAGATAAGGAGTATTTTTTGGTAAAGGAGCATGAGAAAAGTAAAGTCCACTACCTGACGGTAAATCCTAATGGAGAGGCAGAGATCGTGAAGATCATATTGACACCAGGAAGCAAAGCTCATAAGAAAGAGCTGGAGTTCAATTTTGCTGAATTGGAGATCATGGGAAGGGCAAGCAAGGGGATCACGGTAACAAAGTATCCTATCAAATCAGATGGTGTAAAACTTAAAGAAGCCGGGGTTTCGACTATAGCCGGAAAGAAACTTTGGTACGATGACCAGTTCGGCAGGTTGAATACAGAAGAAAAAGGACAATTGCTTGGTGCTTTTGATGCCGATGATAAAATACTCGTGTTTTATAAGGATGGGTTCTATGAGATCACCGACCAGGAATTGACGCAAAAAATCGATGTTGAAAAACTGGTCTTTATCGAAAAATTCGATCCGGAGAAGATAGTAACTGCTGTGTATGCAGACATGAAAACAAAACAATTCATGGTCAAACGTTTCAAGATCGAAACAACTACATTAAAGAATAAATTCCTTTTCATCAAAGAAGGCGATGGAAATTACTTGGAGACGGTCACTACAGATGAAGAACCGGTATTGGCAATGCAACAGGGAAGAGGCGCTCAAATAAGAAAAGCTAAATTAAAGATCACCAAGATAGCCGAAATAACCGGGTATAGAACTGTTGGCTCGAAGCTGGCCGATTATAGCAAGAGTGTGGAAATGGAGTGGGTGAAACAAAAAGGAGACGGGAAACAACCTGAACTTTTTTAATGACTAAGAAATAGTTTGTCAATGAAAAGAGGTTCTCTCAAAAGTGATTGTCTCGCAACGCCGCAAAGCCGCTACGATTAATTGTAGCACTGTATTTCTTTGCGACGTAGCGTCGTTGCGAGATGCTATATTTTGCGATCTTTTGCGACAGTCTCTTTTATTTATAATGTGAGAAAGATCAGTTTTTGTCTTTGTCTTTTTTCTTCCCAAATATCCTTTTCAATAATCCTTTTTTCTTTTGCGTGTCTTCTACCGGGGAGCCTATCGGTCTTTCTTCTGTTTTAATGATAGGCGCTTTTGCAGTATCTTTTTTTGTCGGTGGGGTGTTATCATCTTTCACCGGTTTTGACTCCGGCCCGATATATTCATTGTTGATATTATAATCGTTCTCATTACCTACTCCCTGGTCCTCACCTTCAGCAGCAGGCGGTGGTATAGAGTCTAACATCTCAATGATATCGGCGCTGTTGATCTCATTTTCCAATTCGGCTGGTTTAGAGAATTTAGCTTCTTTGTCAATACTCAATGTTTTATCAGCATATACTTTTTTGAAAAAGTTTTCCCAGATAGGTCTTGCAACAGAACCTCCATAGAACGCAGAGCTCTCCAATGTGATAAAACGATCATCACAACCAACCCATGCACCTGCCTGCAATTGCGGAGTGTATCCTATGAACCAGAAATCCGCATTGGAGTTAGTGGTACCTGTTTTACCACCCATTTCTGCAGCGCCCAGTCTTCCTCTTAAACCGGCAGCAGTTCCTTTGTCAACAGTTCCCTGCATCATACGGGCCATATTATAAGCTGTAACCTCACTGATAGCCTCTTTACGGTTATTGCTATAATCAAAACGTTTGATAACATTTCCGTTCCTGTCCTCGATACGACTGATCATATACGGTTTGGTGGTGAACCCATGTCCTGCGAAAGCAGAATAGGCCCACATCATTTCATATAAGGAAAGATCACAGGAGCCCAATGCAATGGAAGGATGTGGTTCTACTTTGGTTGGAATATTTAAACGGCTCAGAAATTCAGCGAACTGTTGCGGTCCTACCTGTTTCATGATATAAGCAGTAGCGCAGTTTCTTGAATAAGCCAATGCGCTGGCCATTGTCATTGTTCTGCCGGTACAGGTTTTTGAAGTTGCAGGTACTAAGCGATTGCCTCCAAAGTTTTGCTGCACATCTTCTACTTCCGTTTCAGGAGTAAATCCTCTTTCTTCCATTGCCTGTGTATAGAGCAATGGTTTTATAGTAGAGCCAACCTGTCTTTTTGTTTTTAAATTGACGTGGTCATACTTGAACGTTTTAAAATTGATGCCGCCAACCCAGGCTCTTACTTCACCTGTGATGGGATCCATCACCATAAAGCCTGTTTGGAACATTTGCCGGTGATACCTGATAGAGTCATACGGTGTCATCACGGTGTCTTTTTCTCTTTTAGCATTCCAGGCAAATACTTTCATGGGTACTTTTTGCTTGAAGCTGGCGATGATCTCCTTGTCGGTTAAACCATCATCTGCCGATGCCCTCCAGCGATCGCTCTGCCGCATGGCTTTGTCGAGAATATCTTCATGTTCTTTCCAAACAGCACCATTCTTTATTTTAGATTGAGAGATCAATGCTTTTTGAAGAGTGGGCATATGCGCTGCAACAGCTTCTTCAGCATATTCCTGCATTCTTGGATTGATGGTAGTGAATATCTTCAAGCCATCCTGATAGATATCATAGGAGCCGCCACCATTGGGTTTCTTGATTTCTTTCAGCAGGTCTTTTACTTCATCTCTTAATATCTCACGGAAATAGGGAGCATAGCCGGTATTT
>DASVNY010000547.1:0-4879 GCA_036383615.1 Chitinophagaceae bacterium | reverse complement strand
CCCCAACCATGACGAAGCTTTACCTGCACATCTCCTCCATAATAATGTCTCGGTGACGACTTTCCCAAATTATCTTCCGCAGAGTCAACTTTGAATACTTTATCTCCGTTGGCAGCTGTGCCATTCCGGTAAATATACTTGGTACCGTTTTTCCATCCTCCTCTCAAAAAAGATAAGCCACCGCTCAGCTCAATATGATCCAGGATATATGGCTTAACAAAAAGGCGTGAGATAAGATCCTTATGACTATCAAAATCTGTAGTGCCTGATAAGCCCTGTCCATTAAAAAAACCGACATCAAATTTTATATGCGACAGCTTACGCTTTTTTTCCTGTGGTTCATAACTAACCATCACACCAATATCCCTTTCGGAGGGCATTAGTATTTGCGACATGCGTCCTCTTTCAGGTGTTTCCCTGAATGCGGAAGAAAGATTCACTTCATAACCGAATGGACGGGCAAACAAACCAGCTGTTAAGTTTAAAACATTGTTCTTTGTTTCAAATAATTTGAGGAACATATCTCTTACGATCACTCCCCTTTCAGTTGCGTCAATCTGAAAAGAGAAAAGCGCTTTAGGATACTTTGTTTTGGAGGGAAGCATATAATCGATCCTGATCCTTGCCCTTCGTAACATGAACCTACTTTTTGAGAATGGGGAAAAATTACCCCCGCTATAAGAAGGAGCCCCTGCGGATTGCGCCACCTGGAATTGAGGTTGTATATAACCGGTGAACCGTAAATTCTCAAACCGTTTGATCACAGGTCTAACGGTATCTTTAATAAAGAATAAAGAGTCGATATCAGAAAGATACCGTTGGGAAGAAGCTGTAACTGAAATAATAAGCAATGAAACAAGAGCTACTATGCACCGGGTTACAGCCAATTTTTTCTTCAGCATAAATCAACTTTGAAATCGGCTGCAATATAAATTCTTTGTTATTTGAAAGTTATCCTTATTTTATCTGTATATTAAGAAATTATTAATTCTCCGGACTTACTAAAGCTCTTTTAAGCAACCCGTAATTTCGCAACCAATTAAAAACATAGTTATGGCTGGCAATTCTTTCCTGAAAATATTCATGCCGAAAAACAAGATCTTTTATGACCTTTTTGAAGGGGTGGCTAATAATGTAGCTAAAATGGGTTCACTGATGAAAGACGTGGTGGCCGAACCTGATTTTGATAAAAGAGCAACGCTTATTTCCCAGCTCGAGGACCTTGAGCACGCAAATGATGAACTGACACACAGCGTCTTCACTGAATTGGGCAGAAACTTCATTACACCTTTTGACAGGGAAGATATTCACTACCTCGCTTCTGCATTGGATGATATCGCTGATTATATATATGCCGCCGGCAAAAAGATCAATTTCTACAGGGTTAATCCAAATGATACCGGCATGCAAAAATTTGCTGACCTTATCGAGCAAGGTGCGCACCAGGTAAGGATCGCTGTGGGTGAACTGCGCAACATGAAACAAATGCGCAACATCACTGAAGCATTGGTAAAGATCAACAGCATCGAGAACCAGGCAGATGATATTTTTGATATGAGCATTGAACGCTTATTTGCAACAGAGCCAGACGCCAAAGAAGTGATCAAGAAAAGAGAGATCTACCAGGTGATGGAGATCGTGACGGATAAATGCGAAGATGCCAGCAATGTGATCGAATCTATCATTATTAAATATGCATAAGCGCTGATCTGCACATTTTCACATTTGCCAATCACCAATTGATTTTATGACTACTTTCCTGATTGTGATTATAGCCCTGGCACTGATCTTTGATTATATCAACGGGTTTCATGATGCTGCCAATTCTATAGCCACCGTTGTATCCACCAAGGTATTAACACCATTCCAGGCAGTGCTGTGGGCAGCATTGTTTAATTCAGTGGCCTTCTTCATTTTTAAAGATCATGGCGTAGCAGACACAGTTGCAAAAACGGTAAAGCCTGATCATATCGAAGGCGGAAACATGATGGTCGTAATTTTTTCAGGACTAATTGCCGCTATCAGCTGGAACCTTCTTACATGGTGGTTGGGTATTCCGTCTTCTTCATCACACACGCTTATAGGAGGTTTTGCCGGCGCGGCTATTGCGGCCGGTGGCTTTGGTGCTGTCAACTCACCTGTTATTATCAAAACAGCCAGTTTTATTTTCCTGGCACCATTGGTCGGGATGATCATGGCTTTTATCATGTCATTATGGTTCCTGAGTTCATTTCGTAAAGGCTGGTCATCCAAAATATTTTCGCTGATCATCATTGTTTTTGTAATTGCTTTTGTTGCTGTTAGCCTGGAGTTTAATAGGGAAGTGCTTGCTTCAAAAACACATTACGAAAGCTATATCGCCCAGGTCATTTTTTATTCTAAGAATTTCAAATGGCTTTTACTGGCAATCATCCTGTTGGTGATGGCGGTTTTCTCACTTTATTTAAGTAGCCTTAATGCACATAGGGCCAACCAATGGTTCAAACGTCTTCAATTGATCTCATCGGCCGCGTTCAGTATCGGTCATGGTGGTAATGATGCGCAAAAAGTAATGGGCATTATTACAGCCGCATTGATTGCCGGTGGTTCTATTTCCGATTTCAAAGAGATGCCGGTATGGGTGCCGATCGCATGTTATGCGGCTATTGGCCTCGGAACAATGAGCGGTGGATGGAAGATCGTAAAAACAATGGGCACCAAGATCACAAAGGTTACACCATTTGAAGGTGTGGCGGCGGAAACCGCGGGTGCGGTAACCTTGTTTGTAACAGAAGCACTAAAGATCCCCGTGAGCACAACGCATACGATCACAGGTTCTATCATGGGTGTGGGCGCAACAAAACGTTTATCAGCCGTTCGCTGGGGCGTAACCATTAACCTTATCTGGGCATGGGTGCTTACTATTCCCATTAGTGCACTGCTTGCTGCAGGCGTTTACCATGTGGTAGTCCTTTTCAACTTGCATTAAGAGGTTGATTCTTTGCATTGCAAAAAAATCCTGACTTTTGCGGCAAGTCTTACCTATGGCAACAATATTAGTTACTGGCGGCTGCGGTTATATCGGATCACACACAATAGTGGATCTATTAGAAAATGGCTATGATGTTATTTCAGTTGATAATAACTCAAGGTCGAATCCCCGCATTTTAGATGGCGTTGAAAGCATTACCGGCAAACGCATCAAGAATTATAAAGTTGATCTCTGCAATTTTGATGACACTTTCGCCATTTTCCAGGAAAATGACATTAAGGGCATCATTCATTTTGCTGCCTACAAATCAGTGGGCGAATCAGTAGAAAAGCCATTGCTGTATTTTGAGAACAATCTCAATTCGCTGATCAATCTTTTAAAATGTGTGCAGGAGTTTGGAATCCCCTATTTTGTTTTCTCTTCTTCCTGCACAGTATATGGCAACCCGGATAAGGTGCCGGTAACAGAAACCACACCTCCCAAACCTGCTGAATCACCTTATGGTTACACCAAACAAATGGGTGAGCAGATCATCAATGAGTTTTCAAAAAGCGCAGGGACCAATAGCATTTTGCTTCGCTATTTTAATCCTGTAGGGGCACATCATTCGATCAAGATCGGTGAATTGCCAATTGGCAAACCACAAAACCTGGTGCCTGCGATTACACAAACCGCTATTGGAAAACTGCCAAAGATGTCTGTTCATGGTGATGATTATCCCACGAGGGATGGTTCATGCATCAGGGATTATATTCATGTAAGTGATATCGCACATGCGCATACATTAGCGATCCGCTATTTGGAGCAGGGAAAAAACAATGGCCGCTGCGAAGTATTTAATCTTGGCACAGGCGAAGGTGTGAGTGTATTAGAAGCTATTAAAGCTTTTGAAAAGGTTAGCGGTGTAAAACTTAATTATGAAATAGGCCCTCGCCGCCCCGGCGATGTGGTAGCCATTTATGCGAATAATGATCTTGCAAAAAACTTATTAGGCTGGCAACCTGAATACTCTCTCGAAGAAATGATGCGAACAGCCTGGGAATGGGAGCGGCGCCTTAAAGCGGACGATACTATTTTTTCGGGAAAATCTATTGAGTTGAATTAGCAATAGGCAACAGACAATAGGCAATTGGCAACTGGCAATTCGAAGACTCTAAAATGACATGCAGTGAGTGCTTTAAATGTAAAACATACTAAAGTTTATAAGCTGGCATTTGAGCAGGCGATGGAGATATTTGAACACACAAAAAAGTTTCCCAAAGAGGAAACATATTCACTTACCGATCAAATAAGAAGATCGTCAAGAAGTGTATGTATTTGTTTACTTGAAGCATACAGGAAGAAAAAATATCCCGCTCATTTTGTCTCGAAAGCAACTGACAGTGATATGGAGAATTCAGAAACATCCGGCTGGCTCGATTTTTCACTGGCCTGCAAATATATTAGCGGGAATACACATGAGAAACTTATGACCCGGAATGAAGAAATCGGGCGGCTGTTGAATCATATGATTAACAACCCGGACAAGTATTAGGCCGCTGCCGGGCAGCTTGCCAATTGCTTTTTGCCTATTGCCAATTCCCTATTGCTAATTGCCCATTGCCCATTGCCTCTCTACCCTTACTTTTGCCCGGTCTAAAACTTAATCATGCTTAAAGACATTCAGTCAACTGGAAATAAGGACACCCGCAGTGGTTTTGGTGATGGTATCGTAGAAGCGGCCCGCAAAAACTCAAATGTTGTTGCGCTTACGGCCGATCTCGCCGGCTCATTAAAATTGCAGCAATTCATGAAAGAATTTCCTGAACGTTTTGTTCAGTGTGGCATCGCAGAAGCGAATATGATGGGTATTGCTGCAGGTATGACCGTGGGAGGAAAAATTCCTTTTACTACCACTTTTGCAAATTT
>DASVNY010000546.1:0-3872 GCA_036383615.1 Chitinophagaceae bacterium | reverse complement strand
CCTTACTTGTTTAACCGAAGGATAGGCATTGGTAGAAAATTCTCCAATAGGATCGAAATTTCCGTGTATCTCCAGCACATTTACAAAAGACAGGCTTGTTCCATTTCTTCTAAAGATCAAAGCAGGTTCATGCCGCAAATTGAAATTCGGGTCATTGGCGCCGCTGCGGGTGAAGAACACCTGTGCCGAATCACTCACCAAAGAAGTGATAGAATAATAAGTGCTTTCATTTAAAAAAGTGAATTGCACAATCGAATTGGCGCCTGCCTTTGCTTCTGCTTCTTTCCACAAATACTGGTAGCCGTTCTTTTTTCCCAACGGCTCTTGCTTCATAGTGTACGGATCGTATTTCAACGAGGTGCTGATCAAATGACCATTGTAGTGAAAGGGCTGGTCATATTGGTGCTGCTCTTTAGAAGCAACATTAAAAATATCGGCCATCAACTTTTTTCCATTGGGTAATTGCAGCAAATAAACAGTACGCTGCATCGTCACTCCTTTATATGCGTTCTCCTCTTTTGCAGCAACTACCTGCACGGCCGGGTTGCTGATGCTGCTGAATAATTTTTCGGGATGAAACTTTTCTGCTATCTCTTCCTTCCCATCATAATGGCTTTTTTCATCCACCACCACTGTGTTATGCGCAATGGTCTGCATAGCATAGCCTTTTGTTTCAGGCAGGTAACGTCCGCCATACTTCTGCTCCACACCAATAAAACGAACAGCGCCATAATCGCTCAGTATCTCGTTGCCCTTATCATAGAAGTTTATGTTCAGCTTATCATAATGACCATGTGAAAGACCATGTGCCGTGTATTTTGCGATGAGTGTTGTCAGGTTCTTATCCTTTCCATTTCGCAGGAAGCTAACGCCGCCTTCATCACCTTTCGCGCCATCAGAATACTCAACAGGTTTATACGGATAGTAAACAGGAATGTTTTTGTTAGCAGCAATAGCGGCTGCCACCCCCACACCGCCACGATTGAGTAATACTCTTCCCTGTTTTTTGGCAATAACCAATAAACCATCATTTTTTCCATATACATCCCATGCCACGCTGATCGCTGTTACCAGTTCATTGGTGGTATAATCCTTTTCCTTGAGCGCATCATTCAATGCAAAAAATCTTCCGTCAAGATTTGTTTGTTGCAAACCTGCCAGCAATGCTTTTTGCAAAATGCGATCCCTGTGCTCGAATATTTTTAATTCGGGTCTTGCATTTTTTAATGCTGTGGCAAATAAATAATACGGAAGGATAGCGTAACGTACATAATAGGGGCCTTCCGTATAATATCCATCGGGTGAAAACAACCCATTCATCAATGCGATAAAGCCAGTCTTTCCATCCTTTTTTGAACCATACAATGCCTTCTCAACATATTCCTTGTTATTGGTAGCAATACCAACAATGCCCACACCGGCGCATGCCCACACTGCATGATTATGTATCAGGTTGAACCAGGGCTCCAGATCTTTGGTAACAAAATCCACTTCCGGTTTGAATGCACCATCCTCTATCGTTTTTCTTTCTGCCGCTGTCAGCGAATTATAAATAAGATCATAGGCCATTCCCGAATAAACCAACCAGTTGGCATCATTTAATGCCTGCCAGAAAATGCGACCGGGCGAACTACTTGTTGCCTGCGGGTGGTTTTTTAGTGTGGGATTCAGTACTGCGTATTTCAAAAAGATATCCTTTGCCAGCTTTGCATACTTCAGATCACCGGTAAGATTATACAATACACCGCTGTTGAATAGGAGCATATAGTTTGACTTATGCTTATCATGCGTGTATCCACCGGCGGGATCTTTTGGAAAAGGAACATCCACATCTTTGCCTATCCACTGGTCCACTTCTTTCTTTATATCATTATAAGAATCCCTGAGCAAAGGATAGCGGGTAAGATTCGTTTTTACCTGCGCTGCTTCGGATTTGGTGAAAAAAGTAGTGGGATGCTGTGCTGTTAACAACACAGGCAATAAAAGGAGATTTATCGTTTTCAGCAATCGTACCATTCAATCAATTTCTTAGTATCGGGTCTGTTATGCGAAATAGCTACCGCCATTGATCTCCACGCTTTCACCATTGATGAAAGAAGCGGCATCGCTGGCGAGATAAAATACCAGGTCACCAACTTCCTTCGCTTCACCTTCCCTCTTTAATGGAGTAGCCGCTGCTACATTCGTTCTTACTTCAGGTTTGGTGAACGTGTTATGAAAAGTAGTATTGATCATTCCTGGCGAAACACAATTCACTCTTATACCTTTCGGACCAAGTTCTTTTGCCAGGCCCCTTGTCATTGTAAGGATCGCTCCTTTTGCTGTTGCATAAGCCAGGGCTCCAAAACCACCGCCATCTCTTGCGGCCTGCGAAGAGAAATTAACAATAGCTCCTCCATCGGTCATATGAGGAACAACAGCTCTTGTAACGAGATAAGCAGATTTGAGATTAACATCGATCACGGCATCCCAGAATGCTTCATCCAAATCCGCCAATGGTTTTCTTCCCATTAAGCCGCCGGCTACATTTACCAAAACATGAATGGTGCTTCCATAAGCGGCGGTACATGCATCAACCACTTTCTTTACATCACCTGACTTTGTCATATCTGCCTGCACAGCGATAGCATCGCCGCCTGCCGCTTTTATCAATTGTAATGTTTCTTCGGCCTGCTCTTTATTATTATAATAGTTGATGCAAACTTTTGCACCTGCTGTTGCTAATTTCAATGATACCTGGCGACCGATATCTCTTGCGCCACCGGTTACAATAGCAACTTTCCCTTTGAATGAAGACATGTGTGGATCAGTTTTTAAATAAACAATAAATGAAAATGCGGAGGATAAGGTGCAGAGGATCGCAGTAATAAGAAGATGATGTTCACAAGTGCTTCGTGAAGAAAATTTTCATATATAGCAAACCCCGGGTGTAATATTAAGCCGATTTTCAACCGGGCATCAAAACAGGGTGGTTCTAAAATCTCAAATAATCAACCCATTTGTTAGATAATCATCAATGATTTAAAGAAATCACAAACTGTTTTCCAAAATTTTAGTTCCGAAAACGTTACCGGCAACGCTGCCGGGATTTTCGTAATAAAGTTTGATTTAGCTTTACCCCACACTACCTCATGGATAAACCAGCAACGATAAAAGACATTGCAAGGAAATTAAATATTTCAATTTCTACTGTTTCCCGCGCCATGCGCAATGCGCCAGATGTAAATGCAGATACCAAAAGAGCAGTGATGGCTCTCTCTGAAGAATTGAATTACCAGCCAAACAAGTTAGCGCTAAGTCTCAAGCAAAAACAAACTCATAATATTGGTGTCATCGTTCCCAATCTTGATTATGTGCTGGCCACAATGGTAAAAGGCATTGATGAAGTTGCCCTCGAAGCTGGTTACACCGTAATGGTTTGTCAAAGCAATGAATCATTCGGCAGGGAGATCGTTAATACAAGAAGATTACTCGATAGTTTGGTGGACGGTTTTATTATTTCTGTTTCCAGCGAAACAAAAGTGTTCGATCATTTTAAAAAGATACAGGATAAGAAAATGCCCATGGTGGTATTTGATCGTGTCACTCCTTTTCTTAAAGCTCCCGGTGTGCGGATAGATAATGAAGACGGCGGTTTCCAGGCAACAGAACATTTGATCGAACAAGGATATAAACGGATCGCGATATTGGCCGGTCCAAAAAATCTCGGCATCAGTAACCAGCGATTGGATGGATATCTCAAGGCATTAAAGAAGTATAAGATCAAACCTGATGAAGATCTTATTATCTACTGCGATTTCAACCAGCATTATGCCTATCTCGCTACACAGGAATTGCTGAACATGAAAAAAAGACCTGATGCCATTTTCACC
>DASVNY010000545.1:0-3213 GCA_036383615.1 Chitinophagaceae bacterium | reverse complement strand
TTACAGCAGAGGAAATGGGTGGCTTCGGTTCACAATATTTTTCCCGCCAGTTTGAAGCCGATAAAGTGGTGGCGATGTTTAATATTGAGATGATCGGCACTGAAAGCAAATGGGGCAAAAACTCTGCTTATATTACCGGCTATGAAAAAACGGATATGGGCAGCATTCTTCAGAAGAATCTTGAAGGAACAGGCTTCACGTTTCATCCCGATCCTTACCCGCAACAACAATTATTTTATCGCTCGGATAATGCAACATTAGCAAGGTTGGGTGTGCCGGCACATACCATTTCTACTTCCAAGATGGACAGTGAACCGAATTATCACAAAGTGACTGATCATGTAGAAACATTGGATATGGAGAACATGACAATGATCATTAAGTCAATTGCGCTTAGTTCAAGAAGTATTGTGGCAGGAAAAGAAACGCCGTCGAGAGTAAAGACAGAAGATCTGAGATAAATTATGGCAGTGGGTCCTTTTGAAATTCTCCCGCAGATTTGCGCAGATTTTTCCGCGGATTATCGCAGATTACTTAAATATCTGCTTGTTCTCAGCGTATATCTGCGGGAAAACATAAATGATTATTCAAACTGTACTACTACCTAAATTATCCAACTTTTATATCACGGGGAGCCAGTCCATATACTTTTTTAAAAGCGGTGGTAAGGCTCCCTGCTTTTTCATAGCCTAATGTATAAGCTATATCAGCGATCGATAGCTCTTCATTCTTCAACAGGTCCTTTGCAAGTCCCATCTTTTTTTCAAGGTAGTATTGGTAAATATTCTTACCATAAACCGCTTTAAAATGTCGTTTGAGTGTGCTTGCACTCATGTGAAACTGTACCGCTAAATTTTTCAGCTCCGGTAACATTGTTTCAAGATGATCACAAACCTCGGCTTCGATCTTTGCAATTTCGGGAAGATGAAAAGAAGAGTTTTTTGTCAGGGAAAGGCGGTCCTGAGAAGCAAGATTTGCAAAATAACTATTGATCAATAGCAGGCAATTGGCCCTGATCTTTAAAGAAGTGCATTGACCCGCTTCAATGGATCGGTGAAGGTTGTTTGCAATATCATGATCCGCTATGTTCATTTTATCCAGCAATAGCGGTGAGTTCTTTTCTAAACCTTCAATAAGTTCTTTTAGTTGATCAGTTGGCAGCACCTTATTTTTTTCTAACCACTCCGACGAAAACAACAGGCTCACAACTTTGACATTACTTCCTGCGCGGTAATTATGTGCTGATTCAATAGCATTGGAAGGAAATAATATTTTGCAGCCAACCTTAAGACTGGTTATGTTTTTTTCAGCCAGAACATTTTGTGTGAGATCATCAAGAATATAATGCAACTGGTAAAAACGCTTGCCTGTTGAGTTGGCCTTCCTATGAACACTAATATCCCCGTTCAGTTTGTAATCATGATAATAGAGGCAAAATCCTTCTTCTACCGGGAAGAATCTTACAGTGCCCTCTCCAAAGTTGTGCGAAAGTTTCAAAATACGATCATCATATACGCTGGCAGCCTGCTTTTTGAAAGCTGAGAATAAGCTCTCAAAAGCCTCATCACAATATTCAAAATGAAAAGTTGCCGGGAATGACCGCTCTTTTTTCATTTTGGTTTCTTTGGTTGAGGGTATAAACGGGATAGCGATCTTTTTAGATTGGTTTTTGTTTAACTTTTTTTAAATAAAAAAGGGCTGTTGGTTAAAACAGCCCTTGGGTTGATTAAAGAGAAAAGCACTATTTCGCGATAACCAACTTCTTCGTTTCCACAAACTCACCATGCTGGAAACGGATCACATACAGGCCTCCTGCGAGATGACGGGTACTAACTCTCTTCTGGTACAATTTGCCCGCCTCGGTAATGCCGTTATGAATTTGTGCCACGACCCTTCCATTGGCATCATGAATAGTAACGCTTGACTGACCGGTTGCAGCCGCTACAAATGACAGGTTGATAAAGTCTGCCGCCGGATTCGGGAAGAAGGAAAGTTGCGGTGTTGCGTCAATAGTTTGCTCACTACCTTCTTTTGCTGTTATATCGGTCATTGTTCTTGAGCTGCAATTTGGCACCAGGTTAATGCTTCCTTGTGTACCGTTTACTACTGTTCCATTGATCCTGCATTCAAAATTGTATTGACAAACAGGCGCATTGCCGGTAAATGCTGATCCCTGTACTGATTTGGAATCATACTTAACAGATATTACATACTGTGCGCCCGGAGTGGCATTGTTGAATGTGATCGAACCCTGGCCCTCGGTAGTTTGTGTTCCCTGCACAAGCGATCCGCAACTCATGCTGTATATATATATCTGTTTGCCTTGCTGGATCGTGAATGGTTTAAATCCACAACCATTCGACTGAACAACATTTATTGTGAAGCTTGCTGATGGTGCAGTAAAAGTGGTGAAGTAGAAGAACACACCCGGCGTAACGTTGGTTATTTTGTTTGCGCTATAAGAATAACATAGCTGCGCCAACGGTTGTGCCGAACCATTCAGGAACGTGTTACAGGATGTTGATGTCGGATAAATATGGCCACTGCCTCCCGCGCATGCTGTTTGTGTTATACTTTGACTGCAGGTTGTAAAATTGCCGGCGCCATCGGTTGCCTTCCATGTTCTTGTATGTATCGTTGACGTACCGGATGGAGTACTAGTTGTTGATACTACAGTAACAGAAGGTTGCCCGCAATTATCGCTTGCTGTTGGCGAGCCAAAGGTTACGGTCGCGTTGCAGTCAATTGTCTGGTTAGACGGGCAAGTTAATACCGGCGCTGTTTGATCCACTCTTGTTACAATAAATGTGCAGCTCGAAGTATTGCCACTTGCATCCGTTGCTGTTAATGTAACTGTGGTCGTTCCCGCCCCGGTTAGTATTGTTCCTGCAGCCGGAGATTGTGTTATTGTTGGAGTGCCGCAATTATCAGATGCTGTTGCCTGGCTGCGATAATCAGGCAATGTTGCATTGCAATTAGCACCCAGCGCAAGGGTTTTATCAGCGGGGCATACAATTGTTGGCGCTGTTTGATCCACTCTTGTTACATTGAATGAACAACTTGCTGTATTGCCTTTAGCGTCGGTGGCTGCCAAAGTAACTACGGTAGTGCCTGTGCCATTTAGTATTGTGCCTGGTGCAGGTGATTGAGTAACTGTGATAGTTCCAGGGCAATTGTCGCTGACAGTTGCATCTCCACGATAATCAGGCAAGC
>DASVNY010000544.1:0-2710 GCA_036383615.1 Chitinophagaceae bacterium | reverse complement strand
ATTTTAGCAATGATATCTATGATCAAACACTAAGAGTGTATGTAAAAAAATATCTCCGCGAAGAAGTGAAATTTGATGGTCTTGATGCGCTTGTCAGGCAGATCGACCAGGATAAGATCGATAGCCTGGCGGTGCTTTAATATTCAATTTTATACTCAAGATTGGCAGGGCTGTCAAAAAAATCATCAACAGTAGCCACTACTGTTACTTTTCTTTTATCATCAGATAGTTTTACAGATTTACCCTCAACTTTAGTAGCTGGACGGGGCAGGTTAATTACATAGCGGGAAGTCATTCCCATTCCCATCGCAGATGCTTCCTTCATGTTTTTAAGATATCCATCATTGCCTACTGATGAGTATTTATCCTTATTTAGCTTTTTAACAATAAGCCCTTTTGAATAAATAATTTCAAAATAATCATCAAAGCTGGAGGGCTTCAATTGATCGTCGAGGCCGGGTACGGAGCCCATCGATTCTTTTAACGGGGCAAACAATTTGTCATTCATCATTTTGCCTGAGAGCCTCCTTAATTCTGTTATATCATCCGTTTTCTTAAATGGTATATTCATTCCTATCACCAGTTTTTCATCCTTCATGTTCGTATTTGCCTTGAAGGTTCCATCTTTCAGATAGCTTTTTTCAACTTCGGTCATCGTACTATCCTTTTCAAACAGTGATTGAAGTGCAAAGCTGGTATCCACCGGTTTTTCCAAGCCCTTCATTGCATCGGCGCCTCCCAACTGCTTTGCCAAACCGATCAACTTGCTCATATCCGTGGTGGCGTTAAAAACACCGGTACCGTCTTCATTGAGAGTGATCTCTTCAAGTGTATCAAGACAACCTCCCAATGCAATTGTTGCCAGGAGCAATAAAGACAAAATCATTTTTTTGGCGCTGTACATCATATTTTAAGTATTTAAATAAAATCAGGCAATCATTTTTACAACCATCTCTTTTAGCAGCGAAGCATCGGCAGTGCCACTATCATTCACCCCAACACTTTTAAGATTATAGTTATGCAGCAAAAGTAAAACTCTCTCCACTCCCTCGTAGGTATAAATATTGGCTGCCTGCATATAATCTTTCACGAACCAGGCATTGACGCCCAAAGCCGCCGCTACTGTTTTTTCATCATGTGAGCCGGCGCCAAAGACCATGAATACCTTACTAAAAAAACTATACAGTGACGGCAACACAAGTTGTATAGGCGCAGCTTTGGGATTAGCTTCAAAATATTGAACGATCCGGATGGCTTTGGCAAGGTCCTTTTTAGCCAATGCTCCCTGCAATTCAAAAACATTGAACTCCTTGCTCACACCAATGAATTCTTCAATATCCTCCTCGCTGATCGTTTTTCTCTTGCCAAGATTAACGGATATCTTTTCTATCTCATTATCGATCCTTGTAAGATCATTGCCGATATGATCAACGAGCAGGGCCAGTCCTTTAGGTGAAATACTCAATCCTTTTGATCCAATCAACTCCTGTGTCCATTCGGGCAACTGGTTATCGTACATTTTTTTTGTAGTGACCAGGTTCCCTTTTTCTTTGAGCAGCTTGGCAAATTTGGTGCGCCCATCTACTTTTTTGTCTTTATACGAAACAACAAATACCGTGGACGATAATGGATTTTCTACATACGCTTCCAGCTTTTCGACATCCCTCATCTGTTGCGCCTCTTTCAACACTACTACCTGTCGTTCGGCAAACATTGGGTAGCGGCGGCAGGCGTTCATTACGTCGGGCCAACTGGCATCACGGCCGTAAAAAACAGTGAGGTTGAAGGATGATTCGCTTTCATTTAAGATCTGGTGCTCGGCATAGTTAATTACCTTGTCGATATAGTACTCTTCCTCGCCTTCTAACCAATAGACTGGCTTGAAAATACCCTTTTTCCATTCGTTTATTATCTTTTCAACAGACATAAGGCGCTAAATTACAAGCTTTGGTAGTAGTTTTGGTTCACAAAAAATAAACTATCTGAAAAACTGTTAATAGTTCTGGCACGGTTTTCGAAAACTTTTGTCCCGAAAGGATTTTTTAACGATCCTCTCACCAAAAGCAAAAGGCAAAAGTAATTTGTGCCGTCCATGTACCCTTCAATATAAATTTTAAACAAATCGTAAAACCCATTTGTATGACAAACACGAATTATCCATCGGCTACCCCTCAAAGCCAACCGCCTAAGAATAATACGACAAAAAATATTCTGATAGGTGTACTGGTAGTCGGCTTACTTGGAACCTGGGCTTATTTCCTGCTCGACAAAAACAAATCCAATGAAAAGATAGCACAGACAGAGGTTCAGTCAGCTTCTTTTATGACACAAAGAGATTCTCTGAAGATGCTGTATGATGACGCTGAAATGCGTTTAGACTCTATCACCGGTGCTAACAACAACCTGCAAGGTGATAAATCAAACCTGCAAAAAGAGATCGAAGCTAAAAAAGCTGAGATCCGTAGCATCCTGAATAAAAAGAATGCTTCTGATGCAGAGTTGAAAAGAGCAAAAACACTTATCTCTGAATTAAATGAAAAGATCAGCGGTCTTGAAGCAGAAGTAACAAGACTGACTGGAGAAAACCAGGAATTGACAGCCTCTAACACGATGCTGACACAAGAAAAATCTGATCTTACTCAGAACCTCGAAAGCACAAAAACAGAAAAAGAAGAATTGGAGAAAACTGTTGACGTAGCTTCTACTTTCA
>DASVNY010000543.1:0-3035 GCA_036383615.1 Chitinophagaceae bacterium | reverse complement strand
ATGACATTTATCTTTTCGGGAATTGGTAAGAAGTTTCAGGTCAATGAACAGGTTTGTAGGATTTTCAAATACGACTTTTTCCTGGATCTTCGTTCCGGTTTCCGGCTGAAGAATTATGGCATAGATGGTCTTAATATTGGCACTTTGTTTTGATGCACTTTCTTCTCCTGCATAAAATACGACAACCTGCTCTTTAAGCATAGTGAAGAAAAGTAACTCTCCATTGAGCGGGACCTCCCATTTACTCACTGCGTTTTCGTCGATCATCACTACCCGTGTTACTTTTTCGCTGTTACTTGCTGCTATAACTGTACGTTTATCATCGATTTTTAAAACAGCATCCTGGTAGGAAAATCCTTTGGATGCAACTCCTCCTCCGCGGATATAATTGCTCATTACTGAGATGGTTTGCCAGTCGAATTCCGGTGATTGTTTTAGAACTTTTTGGGACCAGCCTGTATGATTAACAAGGCAGCTTAACAGGATAAATAGTTGGATCCGGTGCATAGCGATGTAGTTTAGCGTTGGTAGAATTGGTATCAGTAAAGATATACCTGTACAGGTATCGGTCAATTTTTTTGTTGAGGGCTCTTTCCAGGAATTTTTTTATTGCAAGGCGCACCTTAACAAGATGTTCAATTTCTATTCGTGGAGATTATCCATTAATATTGTTCAGCCGCAGGAGATACATAAGACAATGCCCGCACAGTTCCTGCAATAAAAATATGAATGCAAGCCCCACCCTTCTAAAAAAGATCGGTTTCTGGTCCGCCGCTTCCATGGTCGTTGGTAGTATAATCGGCTCAGGTGTTTTTATGAAACCCGCGAGCATGGCCGGGCAATTGGGTTCACCGGTATGGTTAACATTGGTATGGGTCATTGCAGGGGTATTTACACTTTTTGGCGCATTGATCTATGCAGAACTTGGTGCTATGATGCCCGAGACCGGCGGCATCTATGTGTATTTCCGTAAAATGTTTGGCGACTTTGCAGGCTTTCTTTATGGCTGGTCGGCTTTTGCTGTAACCAACACCGCGGCCAATGCCGCCATTGCATTTGTGTGTGCGCAGTATGCAGATTTTTTTCTTCACTTACCAAGATTCAGTGAAGCCACAGAGCTTTCTGTTGCCTGGCATATTCCATTTGTTGGTGATCTGTATCCATTGAAAAATTTTGGTGTAAAGTCATTAGCTGTTGCATTGATATTTGGGGTTACTTATCTAAACTACCGGAGTGTGAAAGCAGGAAGTTATTTCCAGGTTGTTTCCACTTTTGTTAAGATCGTTATCATAGGTGCATTGGTTTTTGGGATCTTTTTTTCCGGGCAGGGTTCCTTTGAAAACTTTATTGCGGCGGATAACCCGAAAACTGGTTCGGATTTGCTTAGCGGGATCATCATTGCTATGACAGGAGCTTTCTTTGCCTATGATGGATGGATCAATGCTACATATATAGCCGGTGAGATCAAACAGCCGCAAAAGAATGTTCCCAAAAGTTTATGGATAGGTGTGTTGGTTTGCATTGCTGTATATGTGTTGGTGAACCAGGCTTATTTGTATGTGTTGCCTGTTGAACAGGTAGCCGCCTCACAATTGGTTGCTTCCGATGCAATCGCTGTTGCATGGGGTAAAGAGGGGAGTGCCATCGTTGCAGTATTGATCGTTATTTGCACGTTGGGCGCTATCAATGGCAATGCAATGAGTACATCGAGAGTTACCTATGCGATGGGTAAGGATAAAGTGTTTTTACATTGGGTGGGAAAAGAACATACCCGTTTTCAAACACCGGGGAATGCTTTGTGGTTGCATGCAGCCTGGATATCCTTGTTCATCATCACCGGTTCATTTGATATGCTGGCCGACATGATGGTCTTTATCAGTTGGATCGCTTATGGATTAGGAGCGGTAGGCATTTTTATGCTGCGCAGGCGAATGCCCAACGCGGAACGCCCCTATAAAATATGGGGTCATCCTTTTGTAACTATTCTCTTTATTGCGTTCACGGTTTTCTATCTTGTCGTTACAGTGTATAATGACATCACCAATTATCTGAATGACCGGCAGCCCGTGATCAATTCAGTGCTGGGTTTGTTTATTACTTTCCTCGGCGTGCCGCTGTATTTTTATTTTAAAAGGAAGACCGGGAAAGAAATGTAAAATGTAAAATTTAAAATGTAGAATGTAAAAGTAGGTAGCCGTTTTACATTTTACATTCTACATTTTGAGTTTAATATTTTCTATGAAATTTTCCTGATCAGCTTTCCCAGCATCATCAAACCATAATCAGCGTCATCATCCCAGGGTTTTCCAAAACTGATGCGGATACAGTTTTCATAACCTCCACTCGGTGAGAATATCTTGCCGGGCACAATAGAGATATGATGTTTCATCGCTTCTGTACGAAGTTTGAATGCATTTACTTTTTTATTTAACTGCACCCATAACACAAAGCCACCCTGCGGTCTTGATACTTTACTGTCTTCGGGAAAATAATCAATGATCGCCTGCACATAGCGAAGTGATTGCGTATGCAATGCTTTTCTTATTGTTTTCAAATGGTATTCGTAACGGCCATTCTTTAAGAAATGCGCCATCGCCACCTGTGTCAGCGTTGGACTGCTGATGTTCTGCATTCTCTTTAATTGCTTTACCTGCTCCATGAATTTTCCCGGGATCGCCCAGCCAATACGATAACCTGGCGCTAATGATTTACTAAGTGATGAGCAATGCATCACGAGCCCTTTAGTGTCATAATATTTACAGGTGAGCGAGCGATTCTTTCCAAAATACAACTCGCCGTATATATCATCTTCGATCAGTGGGATATTATATTTGGTAATGATCTCCACCAATCGTTTCTTATTCTCTTCAGGCATGCAACCACCTAATGGGTTATTGAAATTGGGAACAACCACAATGGCTTTAACCGGGTGTTTTATAATGATCCCTTCCAACTGGTCAGGGTCAATGCCCGATACAAAACAGGAAGGAATTTCAACCACTTTCAACCCCATATGTTCGATAGCCTGCAGGATG
>DASVNY010000542.1:0-2808 GCA_036383615.1 Chitinophagaceae bacterium | reverse complement strand
TGTCGAGCAGGTCCTTTGCATAAAGTGAACCACTGGCCCCGGTAATAGCAATAACGATCCTTTTCATTGTTTTTTTCGGTGTCTGAATTCGGAAAATAAACGATAAGCGAATTTACCCAAATGGCTGTAGTTCTACAAGTTGTAGTAATAAATAAAGAGGAATGTGGTTGTTTAAACTACAAAATATTCCTGCGCAGGTTGAGTCAGGTCAATAATTGATATTTTTTGTACATATTTCTATTATGACCTCAAAAAATGACCGCCAAATGTTTTGCATTATGGTATTATTAACGATATTAGCCATGAATTTTCATAGGATAAGGTTTAATGGTTAATGGTTTTTGATTAGGGCCCCCCGATTCTCATCGGGGGTTCTTTTTTATATCAACTCGAAAAGCGTAGTTAAACGCAGCATATTTAAAATAAAAAAAACCTGCCGATGCAGGGTTTTTCTTATAAACCTGGCAGGCTATTTTTTCTAAAACGCTTTTGTTTTTTTCGTTGGCTGATTGGGTCGTTGTGTATTTTCATTACCCATGTTTTCCATGATCCAGTTGCTCATTTTGTTCCATATATGAAAACTGGTGTTATCCGCGCTGCCTGATATACCATGATTTTTATTTGGATAATAACCGCTTTCAAAATCAATATTACTTTTCACTAACGCGGTGATCATCTGTGTTGCATTCTGAAAATGCACATTATCATCGGCAGTGCCATGAATGATCAGGTATTTCCCTTTTATTTTATCAGTAAAGTTGATCGGTGAATTATCATCATAGCCTTTGGCGTTTTCCTGGGGGGTGCGCATATATCTTTCCGTATAAACATTATCATAGAATCTCCAGGAAGTAACAGGTGCGACAGCTACAGCAGCACTAAATACATCATTGCCTTTGGTGATGGCCAATGAACTCATAAAACCACCATAGCTCCAGCCCCAGTGACCAATATTGTCTTTATCAACAAAAGACATTTTGCCCAGATACTTTGCAGCATCTACCTGGTCCTCTATTTCATACTTGCCTAACTGGAGATAAGTTTTCTTTTTAAATTCTTCACCACGATAACCGGTGCCTGTGTTATCAAATGAAACAATAATAAATCCTTTCTGAGCCATGTATTGGTACCAGAAAAAGTATTTGTGCATTTTGTTGGCAACTTCCTGTGATCCCGGGCCGCCATAGTTACTAAAGAGTACAGGGTATTTTTTTGATGGATCAAATTGCGGGGGTTTCAGCATAAAACCATTCAGCGTATCGCCTTTGCTGTTGGGGACTTTGATGAATTCAAATTTTGCGAGATCATATTCATCCAGCTTTGCTTTCAACTTCGCATTATCAGTTACCGTTTTGATCAATTTTGCACTAATGTTTTTCTTCTTATCAGCCACCACCTGGTTAATAGTGACTGTTTGCGGGGTGTTGATATCTGACCGGTAATCGTAGAACTGGGTAAGGTCAGCATTGAACTCCACACGGTGCCATGCTTCACCCTGCGTAAGCTGGTAGGTTTTTTTGCCAGTGAAATCTGTTACAAACAAATTGCGATCCATCGGTCTTGGATAAGCCATCGTGTAATAGATCCTTTTATTTACCTGGTCCACACCATGAATGTCGGTTACTTCATAATTACCGGTCGTGAGCTGTGTCTTAACTTTTCCATCCAGGCTATAGGAATACAAATGACGGTAGCCATTCATTTCGCTGGTGAATATAAAATTCTTTCCATCCCGCAGAAACCACCACTCATCATTGATCTCTACATAATACTTATTCTTTTCTTCATACAAAGTAGTGGCCTCACCTGTTTGGGCATTGGTGAGCAATAATTTTAATTGATCCTGGTGACGGTTCAACCAGTAAACCACCAACGACTTATCATCCTGTGTCCATTTGATCCGCGGAATATAAATGTCTCCCTCTTCGTACTCTGCTTTTACATCCTTGTTATTGGTAACATCATATAGGTGGATCTCTACTTTTGAATTGGCTTCACCGGCTTTTGGATATTTATAAACGTATTGCTTGTTATAAGCGTTATCAAATTGCGTGAACTGGTATTCTTTTACATCGGTTTCGTCAAAACGATAATAAGCGATATAATTTCCAGCAGGGCTCCATTGATAAGCACGGGAGAATCCAAATTCTTCTTCATACACCCAATCGCAATTGCCATTGATGATATAATTCCATTTTCCATCGGTGGTAATGGCCCTTGTGCTGCCGGTAGCTATATCATAGAGATAAAGATTATTGGCTTTCACATAAGCGATCTTCGTTCCCGAAGGTGAAAAAGTAGCATGCATGATCTTTTCATTATCCAGCTTCTTTGTTTTTTTTGCAATAATATCATGGAGATAAACATAAGCTTTTGTCGAACGACGATAGATCATCTCTCTTCCCGTACCGATAAGGACCTTTTTTTTATCATCGCTTAACAGGTAGTCGGAAAGTGGCAGGTATTTTCCATTCTCATCTTTCACATCCCTGGCGTTGACAATACTGTCAATATTCTCACCGGCAAAACCAGGAACAAAATCGGCACGAAATGTTCCTTTTTTGTAAATGTCTTCTAACGTGACCTGCTTTTTCTGGGCAACGGTTAATAAGGGTAGCAATAATAGTAGTACGAAGATCTTACGCATAAATGACCAGGATTTTTAGGATGGTAAATTTAAGCAATCATAACCTTGTATAAGTGTTATAAATGAAAAAGCATCCGCCAGTTGGCAGATGCTTTTTCATTCGATGCTTCCTGGCTTTTAATCCAATTTTAATATTCTTATCACTTTGGTCTCTTCACCCT
>DASVNY010000541.1:0-4940 GCA_036383615.1 Chitinophagaceae bacterium | reverse complement strand
CGAACGTTCGGGCTTTGCAAACTATTGATGTTGAAAGATGTGTAGAGAGGTTTTTGAAAAGAAAAAACGGAGTTCGGATTTACAAAAGAGGGCTCAATTCACTATGAATTTGCAAATGCGGGCTGTTTACTTTTTTCCCTGAACTCTGTTGGTGTCATTCCTGTAAATTTTTTGAAGACAGTATTGAAAGTTGTCTTGGAATTGAAGCCCGCTTCAAAGCCAACAGAGAGAATTGTATAATTATGATTGCCGGGATCCAATAACAAACGTTTGGCTTCTTCCACCCTGTAACCATTGACAAGATCATAAAAACTCTTGTTCATTCCATCATTGATAGCCTGCGAAACCTGGTAAGGAAGTACCTGCAGTTTTTCTGCAAGATCACGAAGGGTGAGATCGGGTTCCTGGTATATCTTTTCTTGCTCCATCAATCCCGTGATGGATGTTACAAGAGGATTGAATTTATTTTCATCCTGCTTTTTTACTGTTTCAACATCTTCGGGCATTTGTTTTTTTGCCATTGCCACGGCTTCCTGCATATCTTTTTCTACTTCCTCTTTCTCCACGTTTGACTGGATCTGCCAAACGGTTGGTTGGGTCAATCCTTTGATAGTAGCCACATAGATATAGGGAGTGAAAACAGCAGCATTGATCAGGACAAATAAATTGAAATAGTCAGGATAACGAAGCAATAAAACATATAAAGTAATAGTTCCGCAAACAGGCACCAGGTAACCATTGAGAAGCCAGCTTACCCATTTTAATTCAATGCGGCTGGTCTCGGAGAACAGGCTACGAATGGATCGCCGGTAAGAGATCAATGCGTTGCGGGAAAGAAAATAATAGACAAGCATATGAAGTATGCGGAAGCTCATTGGCAATATGGTGATAGGATTGTGCAACACTTTCTCGGGCATATTCTTCGTGGGTGGATATTTACTGCCTATGGTTAAACTCAATCGCCAGATAATTATTATGTAAACAAAAAAGAGTATTAAATGTGGCCATGCTTTTTTCCAGGTGATCACTTCTTTAAAGCCACGTATGTAGAAATATAAAGAAGGCCCGATCAACAATGTAAATGGAGCTATGAAAATAAATGCCTGCCAGGAAAGAAATGTTTGCAGAACGGGCAAACACATCGGCACTGAAATGCAGATAATAAATAAGGCAAGAAATTTATTGATTGACCTGTCGCTGCGGGGATGGAAATAAAGTAACCCGGCCAGGATTAAAGATTGCAGCAATCCAAAGCCGGAAATGAATAGAAGTATATCTTCGGAAGAGGATAGCACTTACCGCTGTTCTTTCGCAAAAGATACAGTTTTTCAGGCAGGTATAGCTATCAATTTTTGCTTATCCCTGAATTCGGTTGGTGTGAAACCCGTGAATTTTTTGAAAACAGTATTGAAGGTTGTTTTTGAATTAAAGCCGGCTTCGAAACCAACAGAAAGAATAGTATAGTTTCTGTTTCTTACATCCTGCAATAAACGCTTAGCTTCTTCAACACGATATCCATTTACAAGATCATAGAAATTCTTTTTTAATCCTTCATTCAAACTTTGAGAAACCTGGTAAGTTGGCACCTGTAATTTACCAGCGAGTTGCTGCAGTGTCAATTCCGTTTCCTGGTAGAGTTTATCTGTCTCCATCAGGTCAACTATTCTATCGGCAAGGTCCTCTATCTTATCAGCACTTAATCCAGGCTTTGTAATTTTTTGTTTTGCTGTGATTGCAACAATAGGTTTTATTTCTTCTACTTCAATGATTTCTTCCTGCACAAGTTCGCGGCTGATGCCTGGTTGCACCTGCCATATTGTATGCTGCATGGCTCCTTTGTAAGTAGCAAAATAAATATATACAGTTCCCAGCACCATATTCAACAGTAACAGTTCGTTGAAATATTCATGAAACCTGAGCATCAAAGGGAATATGATCACAAAACTCGAGATCAATAACAAATAGCCATTGACAAGAAACTTTCCCCAGCGAAGATCCATACGGCTTGTTTCAGAAAATAAATGTTGTATAGAACGTTGGTAAGACAGCAAAGCTTTTCTTGTCAAAACAAAATAGATCAGCTGTTGTATCAGTCTTGATAATTGAAGTGCTATAGTGGTTGGACTGCTTAATACTTCCTGTGGCACCCTGTCGGCATTTGGATATTGAGCGCTGAAGTATGTGATATTTTTATGAACCAAAAAAAGAAAGACAAAGAAGGCAATGAAATGCGGCCACATTTTTTGCCATGTTATTTTTTCTTTGAAACTGCGGATATAGAAATATAAGATGGGTCCAGCCAGCATTGGTAATGGCATGATGAAATAGCTTTTTTGCCAGCCAATAACTTCCAGTGCAAATGGCAGCGCCATTACAGCTGAAGTGATGAAAATATAAAGGGAGAGAAAAGAATTAACCGACCTGTCAGATTTGGGATGAAAATAAACGAGGCCCGCCATGAGTATCCCCTGGAGGATACCAAAACCGCAGACCATCAGCAAGATTTTTTCGGAAACCGTTAATAATGTTGAGCACATGGCAATTGGTTAATGGTTCGACCCAAAGATATATTTGCTCAAAAGCGAAAAGGAGTCCTGTTTAGTGATCGGCAGGAAAATGTCTGTGGATGACGGGTCAGTCAAATTGAAGACCCGTGGCACGGGGGTAAGGTGATGGCAATGGCGCTGTAGCCTACGATACCGTGCCACCGGGGAAAAATAGCACTGCTGATAGCAATGGCAGTCGTCGCCAAGACACCGTGCCACGGCGAATTAGTCATAGGTAAGTTAGTGATCAGCAAGAAAATGCATGTGGATCCCGCATCAGTTAAACAGTTGAAGAAGACCCCGTGCCACGGGGGAAAATTGCCAATGGCAATGTTGGTAGCAATGGCGGTCGTTGCCAAGACCCCGTGCCACGGGGGTCAGTGCCTGTGATCACCAGGAAAATGCATGTGGATCACGATTCAGTTAAAAAGCTGATTTGAAGACACCGTGCCACGGGGAAACTGATGCCAATGCTGATAGCAATTGCCGTCTTCGCCAAAACCCCGTGCCACGGGGGTCAGTGCCGCGGCGAATTAGTCATAGGTAGGTCTGTGATCAGCAGGAAAATACCGCTGGGTGGGCGGCTCAGTCAAAAAAACTGATGGCAATAATGCCGCAAATAGCCTTGATCAGCATTAAACCATCAACAACTGTTAAGTAGTAAAGGATGGATCGTCGCCGTCTGAGAGACCGTGCCACGGAGAAGAGAAGAATAAAAGGTACCAGGTTCAGTATCACTTTCATTACACTGAAATCGTGTGAGATAGCATAATAAAGAAATGATAGCAAACCTATTACCGATAAGGGGAACAAAATGGTAAAAATGGTTTTCCGTAACCCAAAATCCACCACAAAGGTTTTAAGACGGCTTATATAATCAGCGGCATAGTCTTTAATATCGAACATAATGCAGAGAACAGCGACAAACATCAGGTTCTTTAAAAACAGCAGGGCAGTTACCCAGCTAAGCTGATACTCAATTTTATTAAACAAACTATAAGCAAGCGCAGGATAGACCGTTACCACTCCTGCCCACGTGAAGCCAATAACGAATGGCTTTAACCAACCAATATTTCGCAGGCTATATTTCCGGAGAATAATTTTATTTCCATAATACAATGCGGCTACAACAGGAAAGATCAATAAAATGATCCATTGTTCAATGGTCATTTCATAAAATATCTCATTGTGCTTCCAGGTAACCCATACGAATGACAAGCATAAGATAATTGTAAAACTAAGCTGGCTGGCGAAAACAAAATTGTAGTTCCTGCTATACCAATTTGTTCGCTTATCAGCACTTTCACCAATGGATCTTCTAACATAAGGGTAAGTATAAACAAGCACTGCTCCTATAAAAACAAGAAAGAAATAAAAGAAGTTGTTCAATGGAATGCGCTGCTGCAAATTTGCTTCTATGGAAAGAGCAACGGCGCAAATACCATAAAAATAATTACCGTAGAATATGAGATCAATTAGTTTAGATGATCCGGGTATGGATAGCTCTTTATTCATGATTAGTAGAAAGTCATCCCGTGTTTTTTACAAACGGGATGACCTTATATTGTCGCTTTGTTGGATGATCAGGATGCTCTTGTCCATACGGTTGTTTTGCCAAGCATTGGCGAACCGACATATCCTCTGATCTCAAGATTTCCTCCTTTTATTTTCATTTTTGCTTTATAGGTTTTTCCGCTTTTAGGATCATATAATTTTCCACCGGTCCATTCACCATCATCATATACTAAGTCGGTAATGATGACCATGTCACGGATCGGTCTGTTCTTAAGGTTATCATCAGGATTATTGCTGTCCTTCTTCAGTGTTTTTCCATCGGCTGCATACATATCCTTTGTCCATACAATTTTACCAAAGTACTTATCTCCTGATCTGAATATCTCAACTTTGGCGTCCTGGTCCTCATTGAGCCAAACCCCTTTTGCTGCATCGGCATTTTGAGCAAAGCTGCTGATAAATGATACACATACTGTAAGTAAACCGAAAAATAGTTTCTTCATTGGTCTGATTTTATTTTAGTTATTAATTACTTCAAGTTTCATTGGGAAATCGGCCAGCACTTTTACTACAGCCTGCTGAATGGCCTGGTCAGGATTCTTTGGTTGCTTCGTCAATTCAGCAGACACTTTGCCTTCCCAAACCAGTCGCTTGGTTTTTGCATCCACAACATCGATCACCAATGAACCATCTTTGTAATCAACCTGCTGCACAGTGCCGCTGCTGTAACTTCTTCCGGCACCCACACCCCAGTATCCATATGGTCTGTACACTCCACCATAGCCATATGTGTTGCCACTAACTGAGAGATACTGTTTGTTTTTTACAATGGAGACCGCATTCACCATGATGTCAGGACTGCTATTGTCCTCCGTGTAA
>DASVNY010000540.1:0-7932 GCA_036383615.1 Chitinophagaceae bacterium | reverse complement strand
TCTCAACTTTGTGCCCGGGGCTATGATGGAACCATTATAGCGTTGTTCCAATACAGAGTTCTTGGCAAAATCAGGTTTGAAAGTGGTGTCCCCTACTCTCAATCCTGCATTGTTCAATACCATTTCTGCATTACGATAACTATACCCAACCAAATTGGGCATTTCCACTTCGGGCGGCACGGCCCTGTTGATGGTAAGGTAAACCGTTCTGTTGATCTTCACCACTTCATCCGCATCGGGAAATTGCTTTAGCACCACGGAAGCTTTTGCCGTATCCGTATAAATGGAATCCTGTATCTCTATTTCAAAGCCTGCTTTTGTCAGTATAGCCTCAGCTTCTTCAAAGGATTTGCCTGTCACCGCCGGAACTGTTCTTGACTCATTATGATGAGTGAGCCAGTTGAGCGACAAAACAAAAACAGAGAAGATACCGATGGCCAATAAAATACCAACAAGTATATTGACCCATAATGGACGATGTGTGATGAATTTAAGCACCTATTTCGATTTTTGATTTTAGGTTTGTGATTTTTTGATTTTGAATTAGTGCAAACTAAAATCCAAAACCTAAAATCTAAAAAACCCTACAATATTTCTTCAACCAGTTTAGAATAGAACTCCTTTAAGTTCCAGCCCATCGCCTTTACCTGCTGCGGCACAATACTCGCTTCACTCTGCCCAGGGATCGTATTTATTTCCAGCATAAAGGGTCTCCCGCTTTCTTCATTATAAATAAAATCGATCCTGACCACTCCCCTGCAATTGAACACTTCATAAATTCTTTTGGCTGCCGCTCTTATATTATCAGCAATTGCCTCGTCAACTTCCGCAGGAGTTGTTTCGGTGGATTTGCCCTGGTATTTTGCTTCAAAATCAAAAAACGCCTTATCATCATGCGCTTTTACTTCTGTCAAAGGCAGCACTATGATATTACCCTTTGTTTTAAAAACACCTACGGTAAATTCCCTTCCCTTCACCATTTCTTCCACCAGCACCTGGTCATCTTCATTAAATGCTTTTGCAATGGCTTGTTCAAGATCACCTGCTTTATCCACCTTACTCATTCCAATGCTTGAACCACCATTATTGGGTTTTACAAAAACCGGCAGTTTCAACTGGTCGAGTATTTGAGAAGCAGGAATGGGTGAATGCCTGAACAAATGCAGTGAATTAGCTACCGAAATCCCTGCCATTTTTGCTACAGCAACCGTATATCTTTTATTAAAAGTGATGGCCGAGGTAGCGGCATCACAACTTGTGTAGGGGATATTTAAGGTATCGAAATAACCCTGCAGCTTTCCATCCTCACCGGGTGTGCCATGCATGCCGATGAAAACTGCGTCAAAAACTATCCGTTGGTTATCGATGGGGAGAGAAAAATCATTTTTGTCTATCTCGGCTTTGCGACCATCTGCCAGTTCATAGAACCAGCCTTTGGGGTTTACGTCAATTTTAAAGACGTTATACTTTTCCCTGTCGAGATTGTTATCAATGGTCACCGCACTTTTATAGGATATCACTGCCTCGCCTGAAAAACCGCCTGTCACCAGGGCTATATTCTTCTTCATGCTGTTTTATGTATGGGTTTAGCAACGCAAATATTGCCGAAAAATTGGTTTGCCTGAAATTTCAAATGCTAAAAATCATTTATTTCCTGCCCCGCAAGCTAAAATAAGTATAAACCTTCACTGAAAGGCAATAAGAAAGGTGAAGGCCGTTTCTCCTTCACCTTTTTACGACGGGAAATATCACCCGCCACTAATTCAGCAGCAGAAGCTGCTTTATTCAAATGATAATTGAACAGTATAAAGGTAGAAAATCCTGCAGGCGAAAACATCAACCGGGCCGAAAAATTATGCACAGTTAGATGTGCAATTTTTCTTTTTTCGCTAACAATTGATCGACAGTTTCCTAGTACATTTCATCAGGCACACAGCAATCAACCGGGCAAACGGCCGCACACTGTGGTTCTTCATGAAAACCCTGGCACTCAGTACATTTATTCGCCGTTATATAATAGATATCAGTCGCTAAGGGCGCATTTTTCTGATCGGCATCCACTACACTGCCATCAAGCAGCGTAAAAGAGCCTTTTACTGTTGTGCCATCGGAAACGGCCCATTCAACGCCACCTTCATAAATAGCATTATTCGGACATTCGGGCTCGCAGGCCCCGCAGTTGATACATTCTTCTGTGATCTTGATTGCCATGATAGAATTACATTTAACGGGTTCAGGGTTATTTTTGCAGCCGTTTTACCGGCTTTCGTACTAACTGAACAAAAATAAAAATACAAAATGAATTTACAACATCGGATCGATTTATTATTAAGACTTGGAGAATATATGTTATCCGATGATTCGTCATGGCTGGAAGCCAAAGAAAAAGCCGGTCGTCAAAACGGTTGGTTCACTCCCGAATTTGTTGAGCTTTCGTGCAATAATATAGCCGGAACATTCTTGCAAAAAGAAATACTGGAGAATTGGGTCAAACAATATGAAATAGCCCCATCTCTTTCACAAGCTAAGACGGCGGGCGTTGTAATGGCCGGCAATATTCCATTAGTTGGCTTTCATGACCTGTTATGTGTATTTATTAGCGGGCACAAGGCTTTAATAAAACCTTCTTCCAAAGACGATGTATTGATAAAACATCTCGTGGCCAAATTAGCTGAGTGGGATGCTGAAGTAAATGAACTTATCCAGTTTGCTGAAATGCTGAAAGGATGTGACGCCTATATCGCAACGGGCAGTAACAACTCCGCCGGCTATTTTGAATACTATTTTAAAAAGTATCCTCATATCATTCGCAGAAACAGGACATCCGTTGCAATTATAAGCGGCACCGAATCAAAAGATGAATTAGAAAAGCTGGCAGATGATGTATTTCTTTATTTCGGCCTGGGCTGTAGAAATGTCACGAAATTGTATGCTCCCGCCGGGTATGATTTTGTGCCGCTGTTAAATGCTTTTTCAAAATATGACCATCTTGCTGAGCATCATAAATACAAAAACAACTATGATTATAACCTCGCTTTGCATCTACTTAACAAGAAGTTTTATATGAGCACTCCTGCCTTGCTGCTCGTTGAAGAAAGTTCCGTTTTTTCTCCTATCAGTCAATTGAATTATGAATTTTATGATAGTGCTGAAAAATTGCCTGGCTCATTAACAGGCAATACCGAAATACAGGCGATCGTTGGTAAAAGCTTTACCCCCTTTGGTCAGGCGCAATGTCCGTCTATCACGGATTACGCCGATGCGGTGGATACCCTGCTGTTTTTAAAAAACTTGTAAAGCCCCGGCTTCAAAAAATCCATAAATCATCTTAAATTTATGGTGGCCTAAACTACGAAGCTCTTAGTAAAGTATTGTTAAACTAAACTATTGGTAACGCTGCATGGTATGACAGTTTGTTATTTTGTAGATCGAAGGCACAGAATTTGAAAACTAAAGTCCTTAAAAATACTAACCATAAAAAAAGAGAATAGCGCTATGAAACTTAAACAACTTTTGCTGGTAGTGGCCATCAGTGCCGTATCAGCTGTTGGAAGTGTGATGATCTATGGAAAACTTACCAACAAGTCACAAGGCTTTGCACAGGTAACGGACAGTAAGCTCCCCGCTAACTATGCTCATTTCACCGGAGATGCCACGAACCCGGCCGACCCGATCGATTTTACAAAAGCAGCTGGCGCGGCGGTGCCGGCAGTAGTGCATATCAAGACAAAGATCCCTGCAAAAAGAGTCAGCAATAATCTTCCACGAAGCCGCAGCAATAGCATGGATGATTGGTTTGAACAATTCTTTGATATGGGCCCACGTGTTCAGCCTGAACAAAGAGCTTCGGGTAGCGGTGTGATCATCAGCGATGATGGTTATATCGTAACCAACAACCACGTTGTTTCCAATGGTGGTGATGGGGTAGCTGATGAAATAACAGTAACACTCAGCAATAAAAAAACCTATAAGGCAAAAGTGATCGGTCGTGATCCAAGCAGTGATCTTGCTGTATTGAAAGTAGATGCCACAGGTCTTCCTTACCTGATCTATGGCAATTCTGATAATGTGAAGTTGGGTCAATGGGTATTGGCAGTTGGTTATCCGCTGACACTGGAAACAACCGTTACAGCTGGTATCGTGAGTGCGAAAGGCAGAGCGATCGGTATCAACCAACGTCAGAGTGACACCCCGATCGAATCATTTATTCAAACTGATGCGGCCATCAACCAGGGCAATAGTGGCGGTGCCCTGATCACTACAGAAGGACAACTGGTAGGTATCAACTCTGCTATTCTTGCACCTAATGGAACATATGCAGGTTATGGTTTTGCCATTCCTGTAAACCTGGTAAAGAAAATTGTCAATGACCTGATCAAATATGGTGATGTAAAAAGACCTTATCTCGGTATCGCAGCTGATCAAAACAAGATAAGCTCAACTGAAGGCGCTTTTGTTGGCAACGTGGCAAAAGATGGCGCCGCTGCAGAAGCTGGTATCAAAAAAGGTGATATCATCACTAAGATCAATGATGTAACTGTTGCTTCATGGTCAGAATTGCAGGGAACAGTTGCCTCACTGAATACAGGCGATAAAGTAAAGATCACTTATAAGAGAGATGGTAAAGAAAGCATAGTTCAGGCAACATTGAAAAGCCAGACAGGAACTTATGACAATATCACCCAGGCTTCATTGGGTGAAAGATTAGGCGGTGAATTGGAAAACTTAAACAAGGAAAAAGCCAGTCAATATAATGTTGAAGGTGGTGTGGTAGTTAAAACTATCACCAGCGGTGGTTACCTGAGCAAAACAAGAATGGAAAAAGGATTTATCATTACCAGCATCAATGGCTACGATATTAAGAATATCGATGAGCTGGCCAGAGTTTTAGCGAGAATAGAAGGCACTGTTAGGCTGGAAGGAATTTATCCCGGTTATGACGGCAACTACACTTACCCGCTGAACCTTGACGATGAAGATTAATAATAACTGAATATAATTTCAAAAGCGTCTCATAAAAGAGGCGCTTTTTTATTTGACATACACGATATAGTCCCAGGGTTTCATTACCAAAACCCTGGAAGTATCAAAGTCATAATGAGCCTGTGAAAACTGGTTGATAAATTCAGTTTTGATATTTTCATCAGTTATTTCAAAACTTATATCATTCGGTGATAGATTCAAAATCACCAGCACTTCCTTTTCTCCACTTTTTCTAAGGAATGCAAATACATTTTCATCGGCTGTAGTTTTGATGCGGTATGTTCTTACATTGGCATCAGCCGCCCGGAGAGCGGGATGTGTGGCATGCAAACTCAGCAATGCCTTATAAAACTTGTGGAGATCGTTAACGCCTGTCCATTCGATAGCATCCTTTTCAAAAAAAGCTAATTTTTTCTTGTTAGGTAGTTCTTGTCCTGAATAGATCAACGGGATACCGTTCCATGTAGCAGATAATACAGCAAACGCTTTAGCGGCATCGCCCATTCTATCGTATTCTGTGCCGCTATGCGAATTCTCATCATGGTTACTGGTGAAGAACATACGGATCGCGGTTGATGGGAATACGGCATCATATTTATACAACACAGCATCCAATCCTTCTATATCCGTTTCTTTTCTCCAATATGCTTCCATCTTATGCAAGAATTCCCATGTATAGCTGGCGTCGAATGCTTCATGATAATTCGGCTCTTCTGTTTCTGCCAGCCAGAATAAAGGCCTGATAGCATCCAGTTCTTTTCTTGCTTCTTTCCAGAACTCAAGCGGAACCAAATGAGCCATATCACAGCGAAAACCATCAATGCCGGTTTCATTGACCCAATATTTCATATCCTCAATCATGGCGGTCCATAATTCTCTGTTATCATAATCCAGGTCGATCACATCGGCCCAATCGGGAAAAGGCGGGCGAAAATTTCCATCGCTATCTTTTGTATAAAACTCAGGATGCGAAACTGTCCACACATGATCCCATGAAGTATGATTCGCAACCCAATCAATGATCACCTTAAAACCCATTCCCTGTGCTTCTTTTACCAATCGTTTAAAATCATCTAATGTTCCAAACTCAGGGTTGATCGCTTTATAATCGCTGATAGAATAATAACTGCCCAGTGTTCCTTTACGATTTTTTTCTCCAACAGGTTGGATCGGCATGAACCAGAGCGTCTCCACTCCCATATCTCTCAGCCTTGTTAAACTTTGGGCAAAAGCATTAAAAGTCCCTTCAACAGTATATTGCCTGGTATTTACTTCATAAATATTTGTAGAAGCGGCCCATGTTATTTGTTTAGGAGTTTCATTGTTCAGCATACAAGTGAAAATAACAACTTGGTATCAACTCATAAAATAAAGTAATGTGCTTGTTTGAAAATTCTCTCCGGCAAAATTCGCAGATATAATCGGCATGTTCTGCGATCAAATCAGCGAAAATCTGCGGGAAATCCTAATAGAGACAATACCTGAAATAATGTCCCCTCTAAATAGGCGCTAAAATCGGTAACTTGCGAGCTGATTTTCTTTAATCTGAAGGCCGATATGAAGAGCTTTGATGTTCCTATCATTTACCGGAGTCCGTTGATCACCGCTATTAAAAAAAAGCGGAAGGAAATGGATAAAATGAAAAAAGACTTTAGTCCCACCCTGCTTGATTTTGGCCCTTTGCAAATCTATCTCGCCCGGCATTTTGGTTTTTGTTATGGTGTTGAAAATGCTATTGAGATCGCTTTCAGAACAGTTGAAGAAAACCCGGGTAAAAGGATTTTCCTGCTGAGTGAAATGATCCATAATCCACAGGTGAATGCCGACCTGCAGGCACATGGTGTTATTTTTTTACAGGACACTTATGGCAAAGAGCTGATCCCTTTCAGCGAACTAACGGCCGATGATGTGGTGATCATCCCTGCATTCGGCACCACGCTGGAGATCGAAAAAAAATTAAACGCTATCGGCATTCAAACAGAAAAATATAATACCACCTGCCCTTTTGTTGAAAAGGTTTGGAACCGCAGCGATGTCATTGCAAAAAAGAATTACAGCATCGTCATTCATGGCAAACCCAAACATGAAGAAACAAGGGCCACTTTTTCTCATGCGGCTTTGAATGCGCCATCGGTTGTGGTTAAAGACATGCAACAGGCAAAGGAGCTGGCTAAATATATTGTTGGCGAAAAACAGGCTTCGCAGTTCTATGAAGAATTCAAAGGACAATTCTCAGAGAGATTTGATGTAACCAGGGACCTGCAGCGCATCGGCGTAGTGAATCAAACAACCATGCTGGCGAGCGACACACAAGCCATTGCCGATTACCTCAGGCAAATAATGGTCGAAACATTCAAACCGGATAATACAGAGGATCGTTTTGCCGACACCCGGGATACATTATGCTATGCAACGAATGATAATCAAACAGCCGTGACCGGGATGTTGCAGACAGAAGCCGATCTCGCTATTGTTGTAGGTGGTTATAATTCATCCAATACTTCTCACCTCGTTGAGCTTTGTGAAGAAAAATTGCCTACTTATTTTATTAATAACGAAGAAAAGATCATTTCCCAAAAAGAGATACTTCATTACAACTTTCATACAAAGGAAGAAGTATTAACAGCTAACTATCTCCCTAAAAAAGAACCCGTAAAAATTCTAATTACCAGTGGCGCTTCCTGCCCCGATGCATTGGTGGAGGGGGTGATTCAAAAGCTTTTGAACTTTTATTCCGTTGAACCGAGCCTGGAAGAAATGACCGCTCAATTCAATAGCTAATATTATTTTCTTTTCATCTCTCCTCTTTCACAAGTCTTCACTCTCTTAGCAACTTTCCGCGAGGTGTCTCGCCCTGCTGTAGTAGCGAATAAAGAAGTTTTCCGGGCGGACACGTCGCTGTGATGAATTTTCAATCTTTATTTTCAAAATCATTATCATTCAATAACC
>DASVNY010000539.1:0-5674 GCA_036383615.1 Chitinophagaceae bacterium | reverse complement strand
GGGGTGGTAAAGTGAAATAACAAAAGCGAAACGGCAAATGTGAGACGGGAAACAAAATCGTACTTTAGAGTTATAGAAACGATACTTCAGTTATGACAGAGGCTTATGTTCAGTCCAGCGTAAAACAGGGCATTAATACGATCGAGTTTTTTCACCCCCAAAGCAATTCTCTTCCGGCGCATATCCTGGCGGAATTGGCCCGGACCATTCGCAGGGCCGGTGATGATGCTGAAACAAAACTGATCGTACTTCGTTCAGCCGGTGAAAAGGCTTTCTGTGCCGGGGCATCCTTTGATGAATTGACGGCGATCAAAAATGAAACAGAGGGGTTACAGTTCTTTAGCGGATTTGCGCATGTTATCAATGCAATGAGAACCTGCCCGAAGCTGATCATTGGCCGCATACATGGAAAATGCGTGGGCGGAGGCGTAGGATTGGCTTCATCAGTTGATTATGCCATTGCTGCAGAGGGCGCGGAAGTGCGGTTGAGTGAGCTGGCTATTGGCATTGGACCCTTTGTAGTTGGACCTGCCGTGGAAAGAAAAATAGGTGCTTCTGCTTATTCGCAATTGGCCATTGATGCCAGCATGTGGCGCAATGCGGATTGGGCGAGAAGAAAAGGATTGTTTGCCGAATTGCACCCGGATATACAAGGCATGGATGAATCAATAGCAAAATTGAGCCATACATTGGTGCATTCAAGTCCTGAAGCGATGGCGGAAATGAAAAAAGTCTTTTGGTTAGGAACAGAGCATTGGGACCAGTTACTGATCGAAAGAGCGAAGATCAGCGGAAGATTGGTGCTAAGTGATTTTACAAAAGAAGCGATCGCGAAATTCAAGAAAAAATGATCCTGACATTTGGTGAAGATAATTTTCAGACAACCTGTGATATACTGATACGCCGGGATAAGGACCTTAGGAGAATTGTTAAGGAACATGGCTACCCGCCGATGTGGACAAGACCGGCCAATTTCCAAACACTTATATTGACTATTTTAGAACAGCAGGTTTCGCTGGCATCTGCTTATGCTGCATTTAAAAAATTGAAAGAGTATATCGGAACTATAACTCCCGAAGCGATCCTTGAAATGTCGGATGCCGAACTAAGAGCCTGTTATTTCAGCCGGCAGAAGATCGTATATGCAAGAGAGCTGGCAAATGCTATCCTGGCAAAACAACTGCGACTTAAAAAATTTTCTTCATTGGCTGATGAAGACATCCGGGTTGAAATGAAAAAGATAAAAGGTATTGGCGACTGGACAGTAGATGTGTTTTTGATGCATGCGTTACGGCGTACCGACCTTTTCCCCTTAGGTGATATTGCATTGGTGAATAGTTTGAAATTTGTGAAACAGTTGCATCCGCAGGTCACAAAAGAAAAAATGTTAACCATAGCCGAGCCCTGGCGGCCATACAGAATTATTGCGGCAATGATCCTGTGGCATGATTATATTAAGAAACGGGGGATCAAACTACAGGGATAAGCATACTAAACCTGGATCGGTATCGTTTTCCAGTGAAATACTTGTTACGGTAAACGTTAAACTAATCTGCGGGCTTGTATTTTGCTTGTTCGTTTCTATTGCTATATACTTTGGAGATTTAGTTCCTGTCAATATCAATTATCTCACCCTTTTCAAGCATTTGCTTTAGTTCATCTTTTGTAAATGGAATGATGACTTCGGAATAACCGCTTTCACCTTTCTTTTTTAATTCTGCCAGGCCACTGAACTTATTTGTTTCGTACTGGTGAGCACGGATATAAACTGTGTCCTGGTTCACATTTCCCACTTTAAATAAACTGTATTGTTTGTCTTCTGTTTTGATCTCAAAAACATCTCCCGACTGTGGTGATTGAATAAGTTTACGATTCTTCGCATCATTTTGCTGATCACTGATAATACCAATGGTGACAAGCACAGCAACGAGTCCCAGGCCCGCGAACATCCAGACCGGAGCTTTAGCCTGTTTCTTTAAATTATTATAAGCATTGCGAAATGACTCGGGCATTTCTTTCAACTTAAGAACCTGTTTGCAATGATTGCAATTGCTAATACCGGTTTTGCCTATGGGAAAGAAAGGTATCCAGAATACATGCGCGTATTTCTGTACAACATGAATGTCAACACAGTTTTGGTTACCGCAATTAGGGCATTTGTCAAAAATGGATTGATTGTCCAGTTCTTTGGCTTTACTTCCATAGATCAGCATAAGCGGTTTTTTTGCCAAAATATAAAACGAAAGCGATACGGGCGAATTTCCCGGTACTAAATATTGAAGCCCCGGCAAATACTGATGGTTTGCCCGGTTGGTTGTTAAGCTAAGAGAATAAAAGAGAAAAAGGGAGAAAGAGTTGTCGGAAACCGTTTTATTGCTGGGCGAGGTTTTCCCGACCGAAATTGTTGAATACTCTGTGTATTCCGTCTTTCATTAAGGCCTCTTTAAAATTTAGGAGCATGCCATGTTTCAAATTGAGTAAAAACAAATGAGTTCTTATTTGATTATAGAAAACTGAAGGAAGCGGATGAACAGATTTTAACTCCAGCACCAATATATCTTCTACAAGCAGGTCAATTTTATAAGCATTTTTAATGTGCAGATCCTTCCAGTCGATCGGAAGCAGTAATTGCCTCTCTACTTTATAGCCGAGTATAGTTAGTTCATAATAAAGAATTTCCTCGTAAACTCTTTCAAAGCAACCAGGACCGATTTTAGAATGAATCTTTATACAGAGATCAATAATGACAGCAGTCAGTTCATTTATATGCATCACACGAGTTTTAAAGCTTACAGCATCAAATCAGGCACCTCCAGAAAACTCTTTTTCTCCTTCTCTCTTTTGAACTCTTAGCCTAAATATTCAACCCCCCGCAAACGCTGATCGTTTGTCCTGTAATATAATTTCCCCAATCACTTGAGAGGAATAAGGCAGTATTGGCGATCTCTTCTGTTGAAGCGAAACGTCCTAGCGGAATGCCGGCTTTGTATTTTTCAGCTCCCTCACCTTCTTTCAAATAGCTTGTCATATCTGTTTCTACAAAACCGGGAGCAATAGCATTGCAACGGATATTGCGGCTTCCTAATTCCTTAGCCACTGACTTAGTAAAACCAATGATACCGGCTTTGCTGGCAGCATAGCTGCTTTGACCCGCATTGCCCATTTCGCCAATGATCGAACTCATATTAATGATAACACCGTTTCTTGCTTTCATCATCGGGCGAATCACCTGCTTGGTCATATAAAACACACTATTCAGATTCACCTGGATCACATCATTCCATTGCTCGGGGCTCATTCGCATCAACAGGTTGTCTTTAGAGATACCGGCATTGTTTACGAGGATATCAACGGTCCCGAATTCCTTTATCACATCATTCACCAATGCTTCGCATTGTGCAAGATCACCGGCATTACTTTTATAAGCCCTGGCCCTTACGCCTTGCGCCTTGAGCCTTTCCTCTAATGCAGCCGCTTTTTCAGCGCTGCTATCACTAACATACGTGAATGCTATATCGGCGCCATGTTCGGCAAATTTCAATGCGATGCCTTCGCCAATGCCGCGTGCAGCACCAGTGATGATGGCCACTTTTCCTTGCAATAATTTCATGAACCTTGATTTAGTTTGAGCAAAAGTAGAGGAATTGATGTATCAATGATGTAGTTGCAGTATTTCCTCTAAATATTTTCGTTCATTGGAAAGCCGCGGCACTTTATGCTGTCCGCCTAACTTTCCCTTGCTGCGCAACCATTCTGTAAATGTTCCTTTTTTCAATGCATGGATCACCGGCATACGCAAAGCGATGTCTTTATGCCGCTTGGCTTCGTAATCACTGTTGATCGTTTTCAATGCCGCATCCAGCTCTTTGGTGAAGTCAGCAAGATCAGCAGGTTCTTTTTCAAATTCGATCAGCCATTCATGTGCGCCATTGGAGCTATCTGAAAAATATACCGGCGCTGCAGTGTAATCGTTTACGATGGCTCCTGTTTTTTCAGAGGCAACAGCAATGGCTTTATCAGAATTATCAACGATCAGTTCTTCGCCAAAAGCATTGATATAATGTTTCAGCCTTCCTGAAACTTTTATCCGGAATGGTTTTAAAGATGTGAATTGTATAGTATCGCCCAATAAGTATCGCCACAATCCACCATTGGTGCTGATGATCGGCGCATAGTTCTTTCCCAACTCAACATCCTGCAAGCTGATCGTTTGCGGATGTTTCTTGCCATATTCGCTAACAGGCATGAACTCCATGAAAATGCCATGATCAATAAAAAGCAACATACCTTCATTTCCGGGTATATCCTGTGCCGCAAAAAAACCTTCACTGGCATTATACATTTCAAGATAGTTGATCTCTTTGCCAATGATCTTTTGAAATTGTTCTTTATAGGGCGTGAATGAAACACCACCATGCATATATAGTTCCAATGATGGCCATACTTCGATCATTGTTTTTTTACCGGTGATCTCGAGTATTCTTTTAAAAAGTACTAAGGTCCAGGTGGGTACTCCGGAGATAGAGGTCACATTTTCTTTTATGGTACTCGCCGCTAATTTTTCAATTTTGCTTTCCCATTCATCCATTAAGGCAATGCTGAGATCGGGCGTTCGCAGCCAATGTCCCCAGAAGGGAGTGTTTTGCAACAACACAGCACTTAGGTCGCCATATTGTGCTTCGGTATTCATTGGGTTAATATTATGACTGCCGCCAATGACCAATCCTTTACCCGTCAACAATTCAGATTCGGGGTGATACTGGTAGTATAAGGTCAGCACATCTTTCGCTGCTTTGAAATGACAGTCTTCCAAACTTTCTTCACTGATAGGAATGAATTTGCTTTTATCGCTGGTGGTGCCGCTGCTTTTGGCGAACCAATATATCGGAGTGTTCCATAAAATATTCTGCTCGCCATGCATGATGCGTTCGATATAAGGTTTCAGGTCATCATACTCATGAATAGGAACTGCTTCTTTAAAGGCCTTGACATTAAAAAGCTGTGAGAAATTGTATTTGCGGCCAAACTCGGTGTATTGGGCAGAAGTGACAAGGTCCTGCAGCACTTCCCGTTGGGCATCGAGTGGATGTGTTTTCCATCCATCAATGCGCCAGAGCCGCATACGGGCCAGGGATGATATGGCAGGCGATAGCAATTTCATTCGTGCTGGCAAGATAGCTTATTTCAGTTTTTGTTTGATATAAGCGTTCGATCTTCGTTAATGAAGAATGGAGATTTCTTCTAATTGACTTTATTGCATGATGGAGGTCGTTGGAAATTACTTCTGCTTTAACTGATCCATGAGTCTTTTCTCTACGTTTTCCCAAGTGTCGCATTGCATTGTGCCGGATCGATATTTTTCTATTCGCTCACGGAGAATGAGGTCTTCCTCTGTTTCTAAAAACTGGTTGATCAGTTCTTCATCTATATTATCAAGCAAGTGATCAAAAAGCATGAGTTTTTCAGCGTCAGGCATTTTTTTAATATCGTCCTTGTTTACAGGCATATTGTAAATTACAAATTTTCCCGGTTTTGTATCGCTGTATTAATTGTCAGTCAGCACCTCTTCAAAAGCGACATTTTTTACCATCAATAGCAATCGGTTCAGGGAAGTATTTAGATGACCCAGGTCATTTTCAAGCCTGTTAACCGCTGGGTAATAAGCGACATAATG
>DASVNY010000538.1:0-6189 GCA_036383615.1 Chitinophagaceae bacterium | reverse complement strand
GTTCCCCAATGTTCCTGCTGGAAAATTCTTCAACTCATTTTTCTCGTAGCGAAAAGCAACGGGTCGTCTGAAAATTTTTAATAATGGCAATGCGATCTTATGGGTCAATAAAACAAGTACCGCTGATCGTACTTTAATCAGATACTTTCTCATTCTGCTACACTTTACTTTTTTCCAATTGATTAATTTTTTTCAAACAGGTATTCAGTGGTATCAGGCCTATTACTCCAAATGAGCAATCAATCAACCTCCACCAAAAAGGGATTTCCCTGAAATGACCGGCTATCAAAGCGAATGGAATAATTAATACGCAAGCGATCATTCCAAATTCTATTACCCATTTATTTCTTACAGGATCTTTTAATGGACCAATAAAAAGCAGGGCCAAAACAAAATGTGCAAAAGCTAACCAGTCGTAACCATATGCTAGAAAGGGATACTGGCTGTTGGTATTATGCAAGGCCATGTAAACTTTATCCAGCCAATCACCAATAGGTGAACCGATCGGAAAAAATTTAGATAGAAAAGCTAATCCCGTTTCAAGCGGAATGGCAGTAAGGCCGCTCAAAAAAAGAGCGATCATAAAGAAGATGATCCATGCTTTGATTTGTTTTTTTGTTTTTTCCATAATAGAAAGTGCTTTGTATTTCAAAGTGACTAATCAAAAAAAATTATTTAACTCCTTTGATCATGTTTTCCAGTGCCGTGATATGATCCGTAAAGGCTTTCTCCCCTGATTTCGTAACTGAATAGGTTGTATTTGTTTTCTTTCCTACAAAACCCTTGTGCACTTTGATATAACCATTCTCTTCCAAATTCACCAAATGGGTTGCAAGGTTACCATCAGTCACTTCCAGCATTTGTTTCAGGTCATTAAAGTTCACTTCCTCATTCACCATGAGAATGCTCATCACGCCCAGCCGGATACGACTTTCAAACGCCTTATTTAAACCTGTGATCGGATTCTTCAAAACAGTTTCATTTAATTAGTTCGCTCGTATTTCCACCACATCATCATTCCATACACAATATGCAACACACCAAAACCAAATGCCCAGAAATAAAGTCCGTAACCGATATATTGCATATTGGCCAATCCCAATAATATTTCAAGATAACCGAGATAACGGATATCACTGACCGTGTATTTGCTTGCATTCACGAGAGCCAGGCCATAAAAGATCAAACAAGCAGGCGCCACAAAACCCCATACATTATATTGAAGCATGGCCAGTATGAAAAGACCACCACTGATAAGAGGCACCAGCATATTCCACATCAACCGGCGGCCGGCAAGGTTCCAGATAGGCTGGCGATCTTGCTTCGCTTTTCGCCAGGTAAAATAAAAGGAAGAGGTTAACGCTACTACTAACACAGCTCCTGCCATGAGCATGAGGTTCCACTTCAGTTTTGCAAACTCCTCAGCTTCATAATGACCGATAGCATTATACCGGTTATAATACTCCGATATCCAGTCATAGGCAAACCAGGAAGCTACCAAAGCGCAAACGCCGGCCGCTATCCCGCTCAACCCGCTTAAGGATATAAAGCGGGACGATCGTTCCATTATTTGCCGGATATCATGAATGTCTTTGAGAGAGTCGGTTGGTTGGGGTTGATTGCTCATAAAAAGCACTTTGAAATACAAAGTAAACTGTCCGATCGCATATTTCCAAATACTTTTTTCGCCTAAATCCTTCTCACACTAATTTAACAATTCAAATCCCGTTCTGTCGCTGTAATTTTAGGCCCGATGAGCCGATCCAACTTATTGAAGAATGTTTTCCTGTTGATGAGCCTTTGTCCCCTTAGCTTTTTTGGTCAATCAAAGAGGATTTCCGGAACCGTAAAAGATACCCATAGCGAAGAACGTGTTCCTTTTGCATCTGTTAGCTTTAAAAACACAACAATCGGCAAGCTTACCGATTCTTCCGGCAGCTTTTCATTTTTTTTAAATGAATGGCCATCGGATACATTAGAGATCACCTGTGTTGGCTACCAACCTTTTTATTTTGTAATCAACCGAAGCAAAGACTCCATTCTTGCAGAAATAAAAATGGAACGGGGCACTTTTAATGATGGCGTAAAGGTGAGAGTGAAAGTGAACAAGGGATTGCTATTATGGCGGAAGATCGTAAAGAATAAACCCGGCAATGACCGCTACCGGTTTGATAATTTCTCCTATGAACTCTATAATAAGCTTGAGCTTGATCTGAAAAATATCAATTTTGAAAAATTCGGCCGGTTCAAACCACTCAGGCCCATCAGCAAGCTGATCAACGAGAATATTGATACGGCAGATGGTTTAAAATATCTTCCTGCTTATCTCACCGAGGCTCTCTCCGATTATTATTACCAGAAGAAACCCAAGAAAAGAAGGGAGATCATCAAAGCCGCCAATACCAATGGTGTAAAGAATGAAAGTGTGTTGAAACAATTGGGTGGTATGGACCAGGTGGTGAATGTCTATAACAATTTTATCCCGGTGATGGATAAGCAGTTTGTAAGCCCGATCAGTGATAATGGAGATTATTATTATAACTACCGGGTTGTAGATACCCAGTTCTTTAATAAGCGAAAGTTCTATCATTTGGTATTTACACCCAAAAGAGAAGGCTCCAATACATTTGAAGGTGATTGCTGGGTAAATGATACCAGTTTCGCAGTTCAGAAAATGAACCTGCGGTTGGGAAAAGAAGCGAATGTCAATTTCGTCGAGAACCTTAGTCTTATACAGGAATACTCCTTGATCAATGACTCCACCTGGTTCTTATCAAAAGATAAATTTGTTGTTGACCTTTCCCCGTTGGGAAAAGAGAGCCCGGGTTTTATTGGCCGCAAAACAACCACTTACAGGAATGTGATTGTTAACGATACATCTGTTAACCGTGAACTGGATAAAAATAAAATCCTGGAAGAGGTTATCACGCTCCCCGATGCCATTAAAAAACCAAAAGAGTTCTGGGCTGAATCAAGACATGAAGAGCTGAGTAAAACTGAAGCGGGCATCATCAGGATGATCGATACCCTGACCAATGCACCAGTCTTTAAACGCTTCACCAAAGTGGTCAACTTTATCGGCACTGGTTATATGAAGATGGGCAGCTTCACTATCGGTCCCTGGTATAACTGGATAACATCAAATAGCTGGGAAGGATTTCGTGTAAGGTTTGATCTTGCCAGTAATAAACGCTTTCATAAAAAATGGTGGTGGCACACTTATCTCGCTTATGGATTCGGCGATCAGCAATTAAAAGGGAAAGCTGAACTTTTTTATCTTCCCAAAAAACATCCTCGTTTTTATCTCTATGGATCTTATACCAATGATCTTGATTTTGGACAGAACTATTATGGAGAAGTGACACAGGATAATGTTTTTGCCCTGGCTATTCGCAAAAACAATGTGCCGATCAAATTCATGAAGATCGATGAAAAACGTTTTGAGCTTTTTAATGAAACTGTCTCCGGTTTTTCTACCTTACTCACCTCTACGCATAAAACCTATACTCCTTTACGCAATCTTATACCCAAAGATTCTTTCAACACAAGCTATGGTGGAAATCCATTAAAGAGTTTTGAGGTTTCATTACGTCTTCGTTTTGCTTACCTGGAAAAATTCCTGGAGAATCATTTCTTCCGCACGAGTCTCGGCAGCCCCTATCCTATCGGTGAATTATATATCAGTCATGGTTTTTCAGGGGTGTTGAAAAGCAATTACGATCTCACAAAAGTATCGTTCAATGTTTCTGACAATATCAAGATACCACCACTGGGCAGCATATATATAATGGGATATGCAGGAAAAACATTTGGCACATTACCTTATATGTTACTCGACGTTGCCCCCGGCAACGAGTTGTATTATTATAACAAATATGCTTTCAACATGATGAACCGCTGGGAATTCATTCACGACCGCTATGCCGGTGTGAATGTTGAACATATTGTAGGCAATGGTCTTTTCAGATTTTTTCCCAAGCTAAAACTGCGGCAATTGTGGACAGCTAAAATTTTATGGGGCGGCTTGTCGGATGAGAATAAAGCATTCAACTTTAAACAGGGCCATACTTTTCAAACACTGGATGGGAAAGCCTATATGGAACTGGGAACCGGTGTTGACAATATCTTCAAATTATTGCGGGTTGATTTTATCTGGAGAGTGTTACCAAGACCTCTGCCCGAAAAAGCAAGCCGGAGATTTGGGGTGTTTGGAAGTATCAGGCTGAGTTTTTAGGAAAATTCATCAGACCAATAAGGTTTTAAAACCTTATAGGTCTGACCTTATAGGTATAACAAACAAGGTTCATTAAACAATTGTCACCTCAATCCCCATTCCCTTCAGCGTATCCAGCATGTGATCGGAAATTCCTTTATCGGTGATCACCTGTTCTACATCTTCCAATCCGCAAATTCTTCCAAACCCTCTTTTGCCAAACTTGGATGAGTCGGCCAATACAATCGTTTTTTGTGAAGCAGCTATCATCTTCCGGTTCAGTTGCGCTTCCTGGATATGCGTAGTGGTCAAGCCAAAATCAGGATCGATACCGTCAACACCAAGAAATAATTTGCTGCAGGAAAAATCATCAAGGATCTTTTCGGCATACATACCTGTTGCCGATGCTGAACTTTTTCTAAGCACACCACCCAGCACCATCACCTCGATCTCATTGTATTGATTCAATACCGTCGCAACATTCAATGCCGCGGTGATCACTGTCAGGCTGCCCTTGGGTCTTATACTTCTTGCCAATGATAAAACAGTAGTTCCCGATGCGATGATGATGCAATCATTGGGTTCGATCAGTTCAGCTGCCGCAACGCCGATACCCATTTTCTCCTCGGATTTGATCTTTTCCTTTTCATTCACCGGCCGGTCAACGGTATAAGGATTACTGGAAGTGCCTCCGCCATGTGTACGGTATAAAAGATTTTTATCCTCCAGTTGCTTAAGGTCCTTTCGGATCGTAACCGATGAAACGCTGAGATCGTGGCAGAGGTCGAGCACATTTACTTTACCCTCTTTTTTCAGCTTGGATAAAATGAATTGATGTCTTTCAGCCAATGTGCTCATACCGTTATGCTGTTTCTGTTTATCCATTTCAATTTATACAGATGTTATTGAATTTCAAAAGATAAAATAGGGAATCAAATCCCAGTTTGGCAAACAAAATAAATCGAAATAAAACGTTTGCGCAACTGTTTACAAATATTTCATTTTGCTCAAATCAATATTTCCTATACTTTCATTTTATTGTTTTTAGTTTCGATTCAAAATAAATCGAAATATTTTGAAATGCCAAATTGCTGATGAAGACTACCGAAAAATTATATTCTTCCAATAGAAATGAATACCTCGCCAGGCTTAGTTCGACCGGAAAACAGTGGGATGTACTGGTGATTGGTGGCGGTGCTACCGGTTTAGGAATTGCGCTTGATGCTATTTCCCGCGGCTATACCTGTCTTTTACTTGAACAGGCTGATTTTGCCAAAGGCACTTCGAGCCGCAGCACCAAACTCGTGCATGGCGGAGTTCGCTATTTAGCACAAGGCGATGTTCGCCTGGTAAGAGAAGCAAGCATTGAAAGAGGTTTGCTACACAGAAATGCTCCACACCTTGTAAGGGATCAAACTTTCATCGTTCCTGTTTATAGTTTATGGGATCGCTTAAAATATACGATCGGTCTAAAACTCTATGATCGTATTGCCGGCAGGTTGCGCCTGGGTCCTTCCGTATTCATTGATAAAAATGAAACAGAAAAGAAATTACCTGGTATAAAAACAAAAGGACTCAGGGGTGGTGTTCTCTATCATGATGGCCAGTTTGATGACTCAAGACTTGCTATCAATCTTGTGCAAAGCATTTGGGAAAATAGCGGCGATGCCATCAACTATGTAAAGGTCACCGGGCTTTGCAAAACAAATGACGGCAGCATCAATGGCGTTTCCTGTATGGATACAGAAACAAAAAAGACCTATCAATTTTCCGCGAAAACTGTTGTGAATGCAACCGGTGTTTTTGTAGATGATATCCTGCAAATGGATAAACCAGGCAGTGACAAAACAATTTGTGTGAGCCAGGGTGTACATATCGTAATAGATAAAAGTTTCTATCCTTCCACTAATGCATTAATGATCCCTGAAACAAGTGATGGCCGTGTATTATTCGCCGTTCCCTGGCATGATAAAGTA
>DASVNY010000537.1:0-1986 GCA_036383615.1 Chitinophagaceae bacterium | reverse complement strand
AGGGAATGATCTGCCCCGCCACACCTAATGGTTCGGTTTGGCGATTAGGAAAAGCATATTCCAGTTTATCGGCCCAGCCGGCATAATAAAAGAAATGGTTGGCCGCTGTGGGCACATCAAAATCGCGGCTTTCCCGGATTGGTTTGCCTCCATCCAATGTTTCAATGATGGCGAGCTCTCTTGCTTTTTCCTGCACCATTCTCGCAATACGGAAAATATATTTGGCTCTTTCTTTGGCCGGCATTTTTTTCCAAACCTTTTCATAGGCATTTCTTGCTGCCACTACTGCTTTGCCAACATCGGCTTCATTTGCATCAGCTACCTCGCTCAGCTTTTCTTCATTGGCAGGATTGATCGTATCAAAATACTTTTTACTCAGTGGTTTTTGCCACTCGCCATTGATGAACAGGTCATACTGTTTATTGATCGTTGCTGCACTTTTGCTTTCGGGAGCAGGATCATAGCTCCAACTCGTATCAAACTTTAATTTGATCGTGTTGCTTTTTGCAGCTTTCTTTTTTGTTGTAGGCATAATTTTTTATTTACCAGCGACATTAACACGGATCATCGCCTGTTTCCGCCAACTGGCGGATCACTTCATCGTTCCGAATTCTATTCATCATGTTGCGCCCCTACGGGGCGCTGAAAACATTATCAATTTCTCGCAGGGCTACCGATATATCGCCCCTATGGGGCTTTTAAATCATTCCGTTCTTTTTCATTTTCCGGATTACAGTTCTATAAGTTCTATCAATAAAACATGATGTACTGTAGGGTTCTAAAGCCCCTCCTCCGGAGGGGTTTGGGGGCTTTCTAATCCACACTAAAATAATTCGCCGCCTGGTACAACCCCGTCTTCTCTTTCACGATCTGCATCAGCACATCATTCGCCAGGCTGCTGGCACCAAAACGGAACCATTCATTATTCAGCCAATCCTCACCCAACACTTCTTTCACCATCACTAAATAATGAAGGGCCAGTTTTGATTTAGAGATGCCACCTGCGGGTTTCATCCCGATCATCTTTCCTGTTTTATAATAAAAATCACGGATCGCTTCGAGCATTACCAGCGTTACAGGCATTGTAGCTGCCGGTTGAATTTTCCCGGTAGATGTTTTAATAAAATCAGCACCGGCATGCATGGCGATATCGCTTGCACGGCGAACCTTATCGAAGGTTCCAAGTTCACCGGTTTCCAAAATCACTTTCAATCTTGCATTGCCACAGGCTTCTTTGATCGCTGCTATTTCATCAAACACAAAATTGTATTCGCCCGCATGAAACTTTCCGCGGCTGATCACCATATCCACTTCATCAGCACCTTCATTCACTGCATATTTGGTGTCCCTGATCTTTACATCTCTTGGCGCTTGTCCACTTGGAAAAGCGGTGGAAACAGAAGCTACTTTTATCCCTGAATCACCGAGTGCTTTTTTGGCCACTTTCACCATCGAAGGATACACACAGATTGCAGCCACAGTTGGAATATCAGCCACCGCGTCATGAGGATGCATGGCCTTATAACAGAGCTGCTTCACTTTTCCATCTGTATCTTTTCCTTCCAGCGTGGTGAGATCGATCATATTCAGCACCAGCTTCAAACCATTCATCTTCGATTCTTTCTTGATGCTTCTTTTTGTGAACCGGGAAGCTCTTTCTTCCACACCCACCTGGTCGATTCGTGGCGACAGGGCAAAATCTGGCAGGATAATCGTTTTACCGGCAACAGCCATAGACAAATTATTAAGTGGTCCAAAGGTACAAGAACAAAAGAACAGAAGAACAGATGAACAGATGAATGTCGAAGTTGAACTCCTTAAACCGGCTGAAACTCTTAAACTTAATGTGATAGCAGCCCTTTCGTCTTGTAGATTTTCGCCTTCATAAAGTAGATAAATTCATTTCAGTCAATTACTTTAAATTCGGAGTCCTGTTTAACGCAAGAATCACTGAGAAAAATCATCTAATTCAAAAAATTAACTGAA
>DASVNY010000536.1:0-2783 GCA_036383615.1 Chitinophagaceae bacterium | reverse complement strand
TTAAAACAACGATACGATCATTGCTCTTTTTTAGTGCAGCAAGATCTTCCGTTATAAAAGAGGGAAATTCTTTTTCAAAAGCGAAGGCCAGTTCTTTTTCCTGTATATAATAAGTAGCGTTAGGAAAACTAAGCTGATCATGGTCACTGTCCAGCGAAACACCGCCTGCATGATCTTTATGTAAATGCGTCATCAAAACTTTAGTAATATCAGAGGGATTGATGCCGGCATCAGATAGATTTTTATGCAATTGCATTTTCCCTTCTTTGTCTGAAAAGCCAAGTCCTGTATCCAATAGCAAAATATCTTTTGAAGTGATGACAACAAAAGGCTGTATCTCTACCAGCAAACTTCCAACGGGTCTTTTTTGCAGGTCATCACTTTGCTCGTCAAACGGAACAAAGAGTTTTGTCTTGTCAATGGTGAACGTGCCTTCTGATAGCGGAATGATACGCATATTTCTTGTTATGGAATGAACCTGCAAATTTAGGATAATCAAAGTCCCTCCTGCGGAGGGATTTAGGGAGGCCTAACGAAGCACCATCTGCCTGTCGGCATCCAGTCTTATCAGGATAAATAAAAGAATAGTGAAAGTGAGTAAGGATGTTCCGCCATAACTAATAAACGGAAGGGGAATACCTATCACCGGGGCCAGTCCAACTGTCATCGCTACATTTATCGCGATATGAAAAAAGAAAACAGCTGCTACACCATAAGCATAGCACCTGCTGAAAACGCTTCGTTGCCGCTCTGCAATAGTAACAATGCGGAACAATAAAATGAGATAGACGCCTAACAACACAAAGCTTCCTATAAAACCAAACCCTTCACCTACGGTGCAAAAAATGAAATCGGTTCTTTGTTCAGGAACAAAATCATAACGGGTCTGTGTTGCTTTTAATAGTCCTTTGCCCCAGAAACGGCCACTGCCGATAGCGATCTTTGATTGACGAACATTATAGTCAGTGTCCTTTTTCTTTTCCGTAGAAGTAGTTTCTTTTACATGCGCCTTTAAATATTCCTGCGGCACTTCTTTACCAACTGTGCTATAGATACGTTCTACCTGGTATAGCTTCAAAACATTTTTGAACACGAAAGGCACGACAAAGAGTTGTATAACGACGCAAAGTCCCCAGATAAATATGAGGTTGATAAGCAATGACCTTGTTCTTCTCAACTGCCGGCGCATGAAATAGATGGTGAGAAGAAGAATAGCAGTGAGGACGATCGCCAGTGTGATCTTTTCAATAAGTAAGGTGGCAACGATCAACGCTGCAATTGAAAACCCAATGACAAGAATGGCGGAAGGAAGACCTTCCCTGTACATTACCAGGAAAAAAGAAAAATAAACAAGCGCCAACCCGGTTTCACTTTGCATGATGGCCATTGCCGCAGGTAACAATGCAATGCCGGCAGCGATCAATTGCGAACGTGTTTTTGAAAAATCGGTATCGGGCCTCGAAAGATATTTTGCCAGGGCAAGACAAACAAAGATCTTACAAAACTCTGCCGGCTGAAAATTGAATGCCCCTAATTTGATGATTGATTCCGTTCCTTTGATATTAGAATGAAAAGGAAAGACCAATAGCAGCGTAAATATTCCAAATGCATATAGCAGGTTGGCCGTGGCCGCAAAAAATTTACTGTCTGTCAGTAAAATGAAAAGCGCCAGCACCATGGCCCCAACAAAAAAATAAAACTGCTTACTATAATCTGTTTTGAAACGGAGAAAACTTTGCAATACAGGGTCGCCTTCTTTATACGTGGCCGCAAAGATGGCCGTGAGACCGATGGCTACCAATAAAAAATAGATCCAAACAAGGCTCCAGTCAACTCCTTTTGATATGGCAGGATTACGTTGATTCATGAATGAAAGAACCTGGATTGTTTGGTGAAATATTTTTCGGATGGCAGCATCGCAACAGCAACTTCCTTACGGTCATTATTTTTTTGAGGCATCGGCAAGGTTGGTGCCGATCTTTTCACAGGCGATATAAATGTTGTGAGCCTTAAAAATTTTTTGATCAGCGAACTGTCCTTGTATTTTTCATACCACTTAAATGCGCGGGTGGAATCTTCAATGTATTGTAATCTCTTAAAGTAAGCGGGCATCAGGTTGGTGTTTGCTATGCGTTCTACATCCGCTTTACTTTTTTCCTGGATGGTATCGTTCAAATATTTTTCGACCATGATGCGGGCAATAGGACCGGCCCAGGTGGCGCCAAACCCTGCGTTTTGCACGAAAACAGCAATGGCGATCTTAGGATTTTCTTTAGGAGCAAAGCAAACAAACATCGAGTTGTTGGGGAGTTTGATACGTTGCTTATCGAGAATAGTATAGTTTTCCGCTGTTCCTGTTTTGGCGCAAACATCAATGCCGGGAATATTGGCAATTCTTGCTGTTCCGAATTTTACGACATCGTGCATGCCTTCAATAACGGCACGATAGGCGGTGTCTGGAATATGCGTCAGCACTTCATGCTTCACCCTGAACCGGCTCATCATAGCAGTATCTTCTTCGGTTTCTCCAACGATCTCTTTCACAAAGTGGGGAGTATAATAATAACCTTTATTGGCAATGATGCACATGGCGTTGGCCATTTGCAAAGCGGTAGCACCCATTTTATCCTGCCCGATACCTAATGTGAGATTCGTGCAAGAGTTCCATCTTCCATCGTAGTCCTTATTGTATTCGGCGGTGTCAGGAATTCTTCCTTTGCTTTCATTGGGCAGGTCAATACCCAAACGAACACCCAACCCGAATTTGGTCATGTATTCTCTCC
>DASVNY010000535.1:0-2483 GCA_036383615.1 Chitinophagaceae bacterium | reverse complement strand
GGTAAAGGGTCAGCACACCTGGCTGGAGAAAGGTTTTGCAATGACAGATGAATTGTTGCAATGGTGCAAGGCGAATAAAATTTATCTCATTCTTGATCTGCATGCAGCTCCGGGTGGCCAGGGCAATGATCTTCCTATTTCGGATAGGGATCCTGCAAAGCCTTCCTTATGGGAAAGCGAAGCGAATAAAGAAAAGACAATTGCATTGTGGAAAAAACTGGCAGAGAGATATACTGATGAACCGTGGATCGGTGGGTATGATATCATCAACGAACCTAACTGGGGTTTTGAAGATCCCAAAAATGATTTTCGGGGAATATCGGAAACTAAAAATGAACCACTCAAAGAATTAATGATCGCGATCACAAAAGCGATCAGGGAGGTGGATAAAAAACATATCGTGATCATTGAAGGCAATGGATTCGGGAATAATTATAAAGGCATTCTTCCGCCATGGGATGATAATATGGTGCTGAGTTTTCACAAGTATGGAAATTTCAATACTACAGGAGCGATCAAAAATTTTCTTGACTTAAGGGAGAAATATAATGTTCCTATCTGGCTGGGTGAATCAGGAGAGAATTCCAATACATGGTTCACTGAAGCTATAAAATTGGCGGAAGAGAATGGAATCGGTTGGGCCTGGTGGCAGCTAAAAAAAATGGGTATCAATAATCCGCTGGAGATAAAACGTCCTGCCGGTTATGATAAACTACTTAATTATTGGTCCGGCAAAGGATCAAAGCCCAAAGAACAGGAAGCATGGAATACATTGCGGCAATTGTTGGACAATCTAAAGGTCGAAAACAATATTTATCATCCTGATGTGGTGGATGCAATGATAAGGCAGGTTAAGTCTGCAACGACCAAAGCATTTAAAGAACATATCATCGGGAATAACACAACTATCAAAGCTGTCGATTTTGACCTGGGCCGCCAGCAGTCGGCTTATTATGATAAGGATACGGCAAGATATCAATATACGCCTGGTGTAAATACAGAAGGAAATCGTGGTTATTCTTACCGGAATGATGGCGTGGATATTCAATCCGGGGATGATGGACATTATGTATTTAATATTGAAGATGGCGAGTGGTTACAATACACTGTGAATGCTACTGCTGGAGGACTTTATTCTATATCATTTATCATAGCTGCTGATAAAGAAGGTTCTTCGATTTTGCTGATGGACCAGGCAAAGGAAGTTGGATATGATATTTCGATCCTATCAACAGGAAGTTTGCAACTATGGAAACCGGTGACAGTAAAAGATGTTTCGCTAACAAAAGGGATAAATACTTTCCGGGTGATGGCTGTTAAAGGCGGCTTTAACCTGGCAGCCATACAATTTGAAAAACAAAACAACTGATCCTTTGAGATTAATCCTTACTCTATATTGTTTTTTTTTCGCAAGCATTTTGTTTGCACAGCGTTCTGTCACCAACATTAACAAAGAATGGCAATTCACAAAAGACAAACAGGGGAAATGGGAACCTGTTAGCCTGCCCCATACCTGGAATGTGGATGATGTGATGGATGATGTGCCCGGTTATTATCGTGGAGTGGGCTGGTACAAACGAAACCTGTTCATTGAAAAAAAATACAAAGGCAAACAACTTTGCCTGTTATTTGAAGGCGCTAACCAGGTAGCTGAAGTATTTATCAATGGTAAAAAAGCAGGTGCGCATCTCGGTGGCTATGCTGCATTTTATGTTCCCATTTCATCCTTGATAAATTACGACAGGGATAATGAGTTGCTGGTAAAAGTGGATAATAGCCATAACCAGGATATTCCGCCTTTGTCAGCCGACTTTACTTTTTACGGGGGCATTTACAGGGATGCCTGGTTAGTTGCCGTTGAGCCCTTACATTTCTCGTATGCCAATAATACAAGTGGCGTTTTTATCAGCACTCCATCTGTAACTGCAACAAGTGCTACTGTACAAGTGAAAGCGACCATTACAAATGATGGTGTAGGAGCAAGAAAGATCAAATTAAACAGTATTGTAAAAAATAGAACCAATAAGATCGTTGCCAGTGTATCGCAATTGATCACAATTGATGGGGGAACAGAGAAAACGATTTCACAGCCACTGATCAGCGTTAAAAACCCACAGCTATGGTCGCCGGAATCCCCTTATTTGTATAATATCACAACTGAAATAAGAGATGCTGCTACCGGCAAGTTATTGGATGCATTAACAAACCCGCTCGGCTTTCGCTGGTTTCATTTTGATGCTGCCAAAGGATTTTTTCTAAATGGCAAGCCCTGCAAACTGGTTGGAACGAGCCGTCACCAGGATTATAAAGGCATGGGTAATGCAGTGCCGGATAGTTTGGCTGTAAAGGATATTGTGTTGTTGAAAAAAATGGGAGGTAATTTTTTGAGGGTGGCGCATTACCCGCAGGATGCTTCGGTGCTTGCTGCCTGTGATAGTCTTGGTATTTTAACTTCTGTCGAAATTCCTATCGTTAATGAGATC
>DASVNY010000534.1:0-9171 GCA_036383615.1 Chitinophagaceae bacterium | reverse complement strand
CAACGGTTGCGTTTTCGATAACGGGCAACTCAGCGGTTTTTGCATATTGCTCAATAGACTCAACAAACTCAGGGGCTGAAGAGAATTGGTCGGCAGTTGCCGGATCGCAACTCATGCCGGGAAGAAGATTCAATTGGTTGGTTGAATTCAACCGGAAAGAATCCCATCGCTGTGAGCGCCAGCTTTCGCCGATCCTTCCTTTTTCAAAAACGATATGATCTATCCTTTTTTGCTTAAGACAGCAACTTGCCGACAAGCCGGCAAAGCCACCTCCAACAATGATCACATCGTAAACCATATCGCGAAGGTAATGCCTCTGAAGCGATGCGACGATCCCCTGAAGTGATGCGAAGAATGAGCACCTACTTCAGGGGTCAGAGCATATTTTCCATCACAAGGTTATTCATCTTTTCAGCGAAGATCTCACCAACAGGTACAGTTTGTCCTGAATCGAGATGAACCTGTCTTCCGGATACCCAGCGAATGCGATTGACGGGGATGATAAAAGATTTATGGATCCGGATAAATTCCGTTCCGGGAAGGAAGCTCTCAATTTCCTTCATTGACCGGAGAAGTGAAATAGAAGTATTATCATCAAGAACGATCTTGCTGTAGTTACGGCAAGCTTCAACCAATTGCACTTTTTCAAAGTTCAGCTTAACGATCTGGCCATTCTGTTTGACAAAGCAATAATTCTTCATGCAAAATAGATTAGCGATTAAAATAAGCCGGGTATAGACATACTCAGCTTTCATGCACATGAGAAAACCTATTTTCCCTGGAGCGTATTCTCCAGCAATGTTTTTAACTCAGGTTCAGATGGACGGGGCGCATTGGCGGTAACGATCTTTCCCTCCTGGTCAAACACGAGGAAGCGTGGAATGCCGGTGATGTCATAATACTTTGTGATATCACTCCAACCCGATGCAAAAAGTTGTGTGCCGCCTAATGCCTTTTCTGCAACAAAATTTTTCCATTTCTCTTTATCTTTTTCTACATCCACCGATATGCTGACAAACTCCACTTTCTTTCCTTCAAATTCTTCTTCAAGCTTTTTCAAATGAGGTATCTCTACTTTGCAGGGACCGCACCAGGTGGCCCACACATCCACCAATACTACTTTTCCTTTCAGATCGGTCATCGAAACTTTTTTACCATTAATATCTTCATAAGCAAAATTGTAGGAAGGGCTACCCTTTTTAAAATCAGCTACGGCTTTCATGGCCCTGAAATAAGCAGCCTGCATACTGTCTGTCAGCAGGTATTGTTTTACCGGCTTTACAGCCTCTTCTAATTCTTCAAATGTTTTGTAGCGAAGCGAATTGGCAATAAAAGCTCCTTTAATGGTATCGTTACCAAATAATGATGCGTTATGCTCGAGCATGTTTTTCGGTCTTTCCTTTGACGGGTTCATAAGAACATTAAACGTTGCATAACGGGACAATAATTCCAACGCATCGCCCATTTCAAGTAGCTGCGCCGATTTGTATTTAGCGGGCTGGATGATCTGCCGGTAAAACGAAGGATATTGCTCTTTCTTTGGATGAACGGTGTTGGGCGTTAACAGGAAATACATTGCCGCGTGTTCTACATCGGTTTCCACTGCCATTTTCATCAGTTCATTGAAATGCTTATTTTTTGTTTTGATCTTCTCTTTGTATTGCTGCAATTGCGGCAACGCTGACTCAAGCTTTGGAAAATAGCTTAAATAAGTACAGCTATCTTTCATCCAGTTAAAGGCGGGAGCGGTAACAACCTGTGATGTTATCGACCAGTCATGAAGCAGCTTATTTTCCTTTGACCCCTTGATCACTTCATATCCCTCTTCAGTCAATTGCAACTCCAGTTTTTCACCAGCTGTTAAATAGATGCGGATGTAAGAATTCTTCCGCTGATCAGCGAGATAGTAAAATCCTTCTTTAACGGATGGAAGAGCAAATGCAAAAGCTTTGTCTCCATCGAGCCGGGTGCTGGCATACTCGGTCCTCTTTCCCTCTACCACTTTATACAGAAATACCGAAACAGCATTTTCACGGTTCACCTGGCCGCTGATCAGTGTCATACGATCTTTGGCAAAAGTTTCAACAGATAAAAACAAGCAGGCAGCGAGCCAGCCAAACAAAGCGATCTTTCTCATTTCAAATTCGTTTTTTATAAGACGGGATAATAGCAGTGATTACCCCATTGGTAACGATTTATTTGGGATTTGTCAATAAAAAAAGGGGCCTCGGCCCCATGTAGTTTTAATTGAGTGTTGAGGATTGAAAATTGAGCATTGAACATTTTCTTTACCTCCCAAGAGAAATGCTCTCCAAAGGAGTCATTGGGCCAATGCTCAACGAACAATTTTCAATGTTCAATTCGCCGCCAGCATTTTCTCATATCGCTCAAACGAGACATTATATTTTTTGGCTTTACTCATTGCAATACTGATAAATTTCCTGTAGCTGGCCATGTCATTATTTCTTTTGCAAAAACTGGCTGCCAGCTCGATCATATCAAAAGCAGCCTCTTCGTTCACAGCTTTGGACGCCCATTGGCAAAGCAACGGCAGGGTTGATTCATTCAATTGTTTCTTTACTATCATGCTGCTGTATAGCGCACCGATATAATTGGCATAAACCAACGGATCTTCATTGATGAAATTCAGCAGACCAGCAGTATCCTTTGCTATGCTGCCATAATATTTGTATCCAAGTAAAAAATTCAACACTCTCCATTCATCTTTGGGAAAAAGCGTTGCCTTGTTGCTAAGAAAGGCCCTGAATTGTTCCTCATCCTTTTTTTTGTCAGTCGCCTTATCCAATTGCGCAGCCAGGATAGTATTGGCCTTACCGGTTGCCAGCGCCTCCCCGTATTTCTCCAGGTATTTATTATAATTCTCCAGGAAAAACATTTCAATTTCCGCATCCAGTTTCCCCGTTCTGAAAATAGCCATTGCTACGGGCTCGGCGGTCTGGTCGTTTTGCTTTTTGATCCATGCATTGGCTGCAACCGGATCAGATTTTCTTTCTTCCCGGCTATAGTAATCTTTATAGAATTGTTCGTATTCGATCTTATTACCGATCGCAAAACCTGTCAACACATTCTTCTTTGAACTCTTTTTCTTTGCGGCACTCAACTCATTCAGCAACAGACCTGCGTCTTTATAGCCTGAGAACATTGATACCAATTGACCCTGCTGATTGAGAATGAGAAAAGTAGGGAATCCGGTAATCCCATATTTCATATTGATCGTATCTCCCAACTTCTCCTTGAATACATCAACTTTAATAGCGACAAAACTTTCATTCAGCTCCTTTCTTACCTGCTCATTGGGAAAAACCTCTTTATCCATCTGCGCGCAGGGATGACAGCCGGTAAAATAACAATCAACAAATATCAACTTACCCTGTTGCTTTGCTTTTTGCAAAGTTTCGGACCAGGAGGTTGTCTGCTGAAGTGTTTCTTCATTTTGCTGGGCATTAACAGTGAATAGCGCCAATGAAGAAGCTATAGCAATAATTGCTTTTTTCATGAATTGACTTTTAACCAGGATAACTCTCATAGATTTTCTTTCTAAAAAGACGATAGCAGGTTTTTTATTACCCCATCACTATGAGAGTAAGTGATAAACGGCTTATGCAATGGCAGAACGGAAATGTTTATTTCAAACTCTTAAATGTGATCTCATTGATCTTTCCAAAGCCAGTAAATACTTTGCTATAAGTGTTATTGGTAAAGTTTCCTGTTGCGGCGATCGGGAAATAATAAACTTTTCCCTGCGTGCCACCTTCCAACGTAGCAACAGCGATCATTTTATTAGTATTCGCATCCGTCGTTTTCAGATTGCGATACATTTTCATGGCCCTGATCTCTGTTCCCGCGGGAAAGGTATATACAGGCGCAGCCGTTTTAGCTGGAATATCCAGCCTGTAGATCACATTGCCACTTGTGTAATATAAATGCGGCAATGATCTTGACAACACAAAGAATTTCGCGGTATGCATTCCCGGCGCATCTAACCCGTCATATCTTGCTACTGGCATCCGCTGCCCCGTAGGAGGAGATGTCTGGAAACTGAAAGCAAAGAGCGAGTCGTCATTATTGTTCCTGAAAAATGAGTAGAAGACATTGTTGGCGCCTACCGCATTCACCTCTGCATAGATAAGTCGCTTCCCGATATTGTTCATGTCAAACAGATCAGTAGGCTGAGCAGATCCAAAAGCGGACAGTTCAAAATTAGTAGTGCTTTGCCGATAGAACCGTTGACCGATCGTATCATACCATATATACCCGATTGCTGCAGCGTACATTTCAAACGGGGCCATATAATAATCTCCTGCCGGTCCCAATGGCGGAAGCGTAAGTTTATTGTTGCCTGCCGGCAAATTCAAGGCGCGGTTATACAATTTTCCGTTGTCCACCATTACTTCAAAATCCGTGTTCATGAAATACTCTTGCGGCTTTGGAGGATTAGGTGCTTGATAGAATAGCTCAGGATACGGCCTTACTTTCAAAAAATTCTCAGTGCTTACATACTGACCATCAGCAGGTGACAGGACATAAACGCTTTGTATGCCGCGGTTGGTTTTTATATCAGGAATGCGGGAAGTGCCCAATGGCAGCAATTGATCGCCATTTGTCGGTGAATATACATCGCGGTAAATACTATCGATGGGTGTGATCATAGTAAGGTCGCAACCACCTGCTTTTTCTTCCACGACTACCCAGCCTTCGCTCAGTTTAGTCAGGACGGATATTGAAAACGTTTTCTGAAACTCAACTCCCGTTTGTTTGTCCTTGACGAAAAAGTCGAGGCGATATGAGCCGGGTTCTTCTGTAATAATTGCTTTCAGGTTCTGGTCGGTGCCTATTGTACGGCGTGTAGTCGGCGCTCCGATTGCTGGATACAACACCCATTGGAAACTTAAGCCTTCAGTACCGGGTTTTGTTTGGGTGATAACTGTATTCACCCGTAGCGTATCCGGCAACATCACCCGGATACTATTGCTGTCGCTGGTAATGCTGATGTTATTGATATCAGTATAATCATAATTGCCCTCGTCTTTATAACAGCTTCCAAGAAAAAGGAGCACAGCAACTACAAACAGTAAGGATGTTAGAATGTTTTTCATCTGTATTTTTTTATGGCAGTTAGGGAAAGGTTACACGAACACCGTTCTCATCCAGCAGGGGTCCGTTGATCGATTCATATTGAGCCAACTTAACTTTGCATTGATCGTTCAGAAAATTCATATCTGCGTATGAAAGCGCTGCACCTGAAAATCCATAGGAAAATACGGACAACCCGGTTGCCTGGATAATGAATAGATATTTGACTTTACTATACACACCGAAAAACGATGTCAGTACATTCCAGTTGGAAGGTTGCGTAAGAATATCGTTCAATCTTATTTTATATTTAAGGTTACCACCGGCATGAGGATTGGTGGGAGTAGTGGCTGGAATGCCCGGTTTAAAGTCGGGTGATTCTTTTATTTCTACCCACAATTTCACTTCGCCCAGTTTCAGGTCAGCAGTTCGTTTCACTACCACTTCCATAAAAGTGGTAAACTCATTCGCTTTTACAATAACAGGCAATAACTCATAGTGTGTGGCTGCTACTGCTGTACTACTGTCAGCGATCACCAGTATGTTCACTACACGGTCAACAGCAGCAGCAGGCCCCATGATCCGGACCGGCACTTTTACCGTATCGGTCATTTGTGCATCCGGCCTGATCGCAAATGAATAAACGGTACTGTCATTGACAGCCGTTACGTTGAAATAGTCTTTATAGAAATAAGCCATCGCGGGCTGGTCATACTTCAGCAATTCCTCTTCCTTACAGGAAGCCAATATCAACAAAGCTGATAGTGGCAAAAACAAAATTTTTATTATTCGGTTCATGATATATGTTTTGTACTTCATTAAAATCTGTTTGCAAATTCAATTTCATCTTCCGGTAATGGGAAGGCCCAGGTGGCATCATTCATGTTGATGTTACTTCCGTCCACACGAGCTGTATTTCTTCTTTTGAAATGAAAGAACAATTGCCCTTCAGCGTATGTTTCTTTCTTATACTCTTTCAACAATTCCGTTTGCAGCACAACATCGGTAATGCCTGTAGATAAAGCAGCGAGGCCACGGTTACTCCGAACAGTATTAAGATATGCAACACCGTCAGCGGTAACGGGTGAACATTCAGCAGCGATGTAATACACTTCCGACAACCGGATCATAGGTATCAAATTCCGCAGGTATTCAAATCCGACGTTCTGTGCAATAAAATCCTGCCAGTATTTGCTGGTAGAAATGCCGGAAGGATAGGTGTTGGATGAAAACAGGTAAACGTACCGGAAATCAGAACTTCCACCGCTGGTGGTTTCAAACAGCGTATTGATATTCGCTGTAGTGGTATATAGCAAGGGAGTGCCATTCAACGTAGTCGTTTTAAAATAAGCATTAACATAATCGTTGATCTTGAAAGCGCTTAGCGAGAAAAGGTGTTCATTGGCATAAAGCCTGTCACGACTATCGGCACGTGCTGCTTCAGTAGAAGTTACCCATGAAAAGCTGGCTGTTCCGTTATTAATCACATCCTGCGCGGCTGCCAGCGCTTTTGGTTTATCACCTCGATAAAGCCACAGCCTCGCCTGCAATCCCTTCACTGCCCAATAATTCATACGATTCCGCGTATAGGAAAGAAAAGGATCAGTAGCATAATCTTTACGGACTGTTTTATCTACACTCAATAACGGTTCTGCCTCAGCCAGGTCTTTCATACAACTATCAAGTACCTGGTTGACGGTGAGCAATGGATAAACAGAAACACCGAAAGTAGTTGGATAAGGGATCGATTTAAGATTGCCATCCACTATTGGAGCCACACCAAACAAACGAACAAGATCAAAATGAATCAAACCCCTCAGGGCAAGTGCCTCCCCTTTTACTAGCTTATAATTATTACCAGTGAATAAGGCTTGTTTTTCATCTACCTGCAGTAGTATATTATTAAGGTTGGATACTGCTGTGTACATTCCGTTCCATATTGCAGCAATCCGTCCTTTTACATTCGCATCGTTGTATTCATAACGTCCATCCCTGTAAAAGGTATGGCTTGTTGCTGTGGTAGCGTAACGCTGGGCCATCACGTCCAACATTCCCATGGTGAGGTTTTGGCCATATACAGATGCATTGCCAAGGTAAATATATACGCCGGTCAATGCTTCTTTAAAGCCCTGTTCACTTTCGAAAAGTATCCGTTCCCGGACTTGCGTCTGGGGACTTACGTCCAGCCATTTTTTACAACTGGCCGCTGAAACCAGCAATGTCAGCAGCAAAACAATATTGATAGTATTTCTCATTTTCATTATGAATTAATTTTGGTGGTTTAGAAAGTAGTGCTAAAAGTAAAAGTGAAGGTCCTTGCAAAAGGATATTCCAATCCTCGCTCGGCGTGAATAGTGGACCACCTGAGATAATCATTTGTACCCAGGCTCACACGTGTATTCGACAAACCCAGCTTCTTGTTTAGTTTCTCAGAAAAATTATACGACAATGAAACACTCTCTGCGTTCACAAAATTGTTCTTCATTACAAACCGTGATGTGGCCTGCGTGGATGTACTTACCGTGCGCCCGTTCTCATCAACCAATCCTTTGAAATAAGTTTCATCGCCCGGGGCTTTCCAGCGGCCAAGTAACACACGCCGGTCAACATTGTAAACATAATTGGTCGTCTCTACCCTGTCGATCAATGTCTGGTTGTATGACTGGCCACCGAACTCATAAGAAAAATATAAGCCCAGTGTGAACCTTTTCCATGTAAAGTTGCTGCCAAAGCTTCCACGCATATCAGGCACTGAATTTCCTACTACCACTTTATCAGCCACATCCCAGTTGTAGGTCATCGTGCCATCCTTTTTCAGAAATACTTCGCGGCCATTGCTTGGATCGATGCCTAAAGATCTCACGGCCCAGATCGTATTGACACTCTGCCCTTCCTCGAAACGCAACTTTGGACGGGTTTGATCGCCGGTATTATTCGCATCGTTGAGTTTTTTTAAAGAATTGGCAATGGCTTTGATCCTGTCTTTATTATGCAACCCGTTTACAAATACGCTCCAGAAAATTCTTTTCGATTCTTTCCTGATCACAAAAGCGTTCAAACGAAATTCATAGCCTTTATTTTCCAGTTCGCCGATATTTTCCTTGTAGCTGCCAAAACCAACAGATGGTGGTGTATTGATATCAAGCAACAGGTTAGTGGTACTTTCGTGATATAATTCCGCAGTAAGTGTGATACGGTTGGCTAAAAATCCAAGGTCAAGACCGACATTTCTTTTTATTGTCTGTTGCCATTGAAGATCTTTATTACCAAAAGCGATCAGTGCAGCGCCAATAAGACCACGATAGTTTTGATCGGTGAAGTATTGGTACGTGGTCATACTCATATACGGCGGGAATTTGTTATCACCCGTCACTCCATAGCTCCCGCGAAGTCTTGCCATGCTGATATATTTTTTGTCGGATAAGAATTTTTCTTTGTACAAATTCCAGCTTGCGCCAGCACTCCAGAAAGTCCCAAACCGTTTATTGGCTCCATATTGTGATGAACCGTCTGTTCTTATGCTCAGGTCAACATTATAGCGGTTATCATAGCTGTAATTAAAGTTGGTGAAAAGCCCCACCAGCCTGGTCATCGAACTATTAAAAGTAGGTTTGCTGTTAGGCGGATAACCATTCCCAAAGGATATCTGGCTAAGCCTGTCGTTAGGAAACCCTTCGACAACTACCGAAAGAAATTCGGATTTCGTTTGTGCCATACTTCCACCTGTAGAGTTGAGCAGGAAATGTTTACCCATTTTTTTTGTATAATCAACCTGCAACGTACCATCCACACTAAAGAACTTTCCAGTACCCTTGGTATACCTTCCCATTTTCGTTACATCGGTCACGGTGGCAAAGGCAGTATGTTGTGCAGGCAGGAACACATCAGATTCATCGTGTTGCTTTGTTAGCTGAAAGCGTCCTGTAACCCTGAATCCCTTACCCAGCAACCAGTTCATGTTAGTCTGGTTATTGATATTGGTATATTGTGATTCATTGATGGTGTTTATAGTAGTATTATATAACGGATTGTAATAGTGAGTGAATTGGGAAGCCGAAGTCGCATTCGGCACTGATT
>DASVNY010000533.1:0-10788 GCA_036383615.1 Chitinophagaceae bacterium | reverse complement strand
TAAGAGGTTTTATTTTGGTAATCGGGGATATTGCCGAAAATAAAATTATTGTTCAAATGAGTAAACCTGCCGCCTAAGGTAAAAATGACCTTGTCTTTTATTTTTATGTGATCTTCCAGGTAAAGGGAGAAATTTTTTACGCGAACCGTATCAACTCCAAAAATGGTAAAGGTTTTTAATGAATCAGGATGCACATAATAATTTGGAGAAGGCAGGTACAAACCAAATTTACTCTCTGTAAACCCCCAGGGATCGGTAAGGCCATTGTAATTGTAATCAAAAGCAGCAAACAGTTTATGTTCTATCCGTTTTCTTGAATGAAAAGTTCCGTTTAAGTACAGCTGGGCCGTCCTTGAAAAAATATACCAGTCGTCAAACCTGGCATACCTGTAAAGAGTATCATTGCTCACAGGTATCTCCACATCTGCAAAAAGCTGGTAACCCTGGCCCCATTTGCCATAGATATTTCCTAAAAGCAAATTAATGTTCCAGTTGTTATTGAATTGATGAGTGGCTAATAAGCGGAAATAATTATCAGTGGCAATTAAATTATCAGTTTTGGAATCGGCCACTGCAAAATTTTGCGGCAAGGAGAATAATTTTCCATCGAGGGAAGGTAGCCCCACATTATTGCCGGAAGTTTTTCCCCGCATAAAATTATACTCAGCCGTGATCGTATTTTTTTTATCGGGTTCATATTTTATGGCCCCGCAGATAAAATGCCTTTTAGCATTACTATATTGAAAGGCCCGTTGTTGATGATGAAACCCTGCATTAAGCCGATAGCTGAATTTTGATTTTTTAGAAAATGTTCCTCCCCAGTCAGTCGTTAACCGGAATAAGTTAAAACTCCCATACTCCATATTTACGGAGGCAACAGGATCTCTTTGTGGTTGTTTGGTTGTGATGTTTACAAACCCGCCGGGCGGAAAATTGCTAACGATAAATCCTGAGGGGCCTTTTATAAATTCTATTTTTTCAATCATCGCGATATCTTCCTGCTGGTTCCACCAATATTGCCCCAGCCCGTTACGATAAATATTTAAGAACCATTCGATGCCACGGATATTTAGTGTAATATCATTTAAGTCGCCACCATTTTTTTGGATCCCACTTACTGCCCGGATGGCTTCGCTCATTGTAACTAAACCCTGCTCAGTAAGCAGCTCCCGTTTAGTAACTGTTATGTTCTGTGGTATTTCATTTAGCGGCATATTAAGCCGGAGTGAAGAGGAGGGATTTGTTTCTACATATTTTGGGGACCTTGACGCTACGATCACTTTTTGCAATTCTTCATAGTTATGTTCAAGCCGGGCATTCAGGATAGCTTCTTCACCGGGTTTTACTTCAATGTCCATCTCTTTGTTTTCAAATCCCGTAAAAGAAAGAATGATCACATACTTGCCGGGTTTGATCTTTTTAAATTCAAAACTCCCATCATCATTTGTGCTGACCCCGTTACTGGTATTTTTTATTATCACCGTAACAGCGCCTGCAGGTTTATCATCGGAAGTGAGCACAAGTCCCCGGATACTTCCATATGGATTTACCTGGGAAAAAGAATAAATGGAGAATGATAGCAACAAAAGCAGTAACAGTCCTTTCATAATCGGACGACCGGTGGATTATTCATATAAGTTACACAATTTTTCCTTTTACTGCTTTTACCACCGCTTCCGACTTGGAATGCACCTGCAATTTTTTGTAAATACTCTTGATGTGGCCATTCACTGTATCGGCACTGATAAAACATGTGTCAGCGATCATTTTATAACTCATCCCTTCCACCAGGCATTTTAATATCTCTTTTTCACGGCTGGAAAGACCATAAGATTCACCGGCGCTGCCGGAAAGATTTGTTTTGAATAAACGAAGCACCTTGCTTGCTATCGTTGGTGTCATAGGAGCGCCTCCTTCATACACTTCACGAATTGCAGCCAGGATGCGGTCGGGGGCTGTATTCTTTAAAATATATCCCTGTGCGCCGTTGCAAATGGATTGAAATATTTTTTCATCTTCTTCAAAAATGGTTTCCATCAGTATTTTCAGGTCAGGATGTTTTTCGCGGATGATCTTTACTGCTTCGATTCCACTGATCACCGGTAATTCAATATCCATTAGTATTACATCCGGCTGCGTTTCTTCAATATTTTCCAGCACTCTTTCACAATGCGCAAATGCGCCGGCGCAAATAAACCCGCTACTTGATTCAAGCAGGTTGAATAGACCTTCCCTGAGATTGCGGTTATCTTCAAATATGATTACCCGGATTTCCATGATAGTTAGCTTTTAAAAATCAATTCGATGTTCGTGCCAATACCATTACCTGATTCAATATTCAACTGGGCATTGATCTCCTTTGCCCGTTTCCGGATATTGGTGAGACCATTGCCATTATATTTTTTAGTGCTGTCAAATCCTACGCCATCATCCCGGATCAGTAAAGTGATCGCATTTGTATTATGAAGTAGCGCTATCTGCACCCGTTTGGCCTGTGAATATTTAATAAGATTGTTAAGCGCTTCTTTAAAAATAAGGTAAAGATTTCTTCTTTTCTCCAGTGAAAGTTTCAGGTGGTTCAGTGTTTCATCTGCTTTAAAGGTGAATTCAATATCCTTTGCCCGCAACAGGTTGTAGGCAAGCGAACGCATCCGGAGAATGATATTCTCAAAACTATCGTTCTCCGGGTTTATCGTCCACACAATATCGCTCATCGCGTCAATTACCTTCCGGGAACTTTCACCGATCATCGTTAATGAATAATCTTTTTTCCCAGGATCATTCTTCGCCACTTCACTATATACAGAGATACTATTGAGCGTAGAGCCAATATCATCATGCAGGTCGCTGGCAATACGGTTACGGATATTTTGTAAACGCAATATTTGCTGTAAGCGGTAACGATAAATTCCATACACCACTGCCGCGATGGCTAAGGCAACTATTATTTTGAACCACCATGTTTGCCAGAAAGGAGGGGAGATGATAATCGTCAATGATGTTTCCTGCGGGTTCCATATCCCATCATTATTGCTTGCCTTTACTTTAAAAACATATTTACCCGGGCTCAGATTAGTGTAATTGGCAAACCGTTTTGCTGCATCGGTTGTGATCCAGTCTTTATTATAAGGCTCCAGTTTATATTGGTACTGATTTTTTTCGGGGTGAAAATAATTAAGCCCGGCAAATTCCAATAAAATATCATTTTGATCATACGACAAATTGATCTGCTGTGTGAGCTCGATAGGTTGTTTTAAAATACTATCCGGATCATGAGGATTGATATTGGTATTAAAAATTTTCAGGTTGGTGATATAAACGGGTGGCCGGTAATCATTATCGGTTAAACTGTTTGGGTCAAAATAAATGATTCCACCATCTACGCGGCCAAAAAATAGTTTACCATCCCTGTCCCTGTAAGCGGCAAATGAATTCATGTTATTATCGGGCAAACCATCACTCATATCATAATTACGGAAACGAAATGTTGAATGCGGATCAAATGGATTGGCAGGTGGGGTGAAACAACTTATGCCTTTATGTGTTCCCAGCCAGTAATTCCCGGCATTGTCTTCCGCTATGCTTACTACGTTATTCGAGACCAAGCCATCTTTTGTTGTAAATGCATGGAATTTTTCTGTTCGTGGATCAAAAGCATTGATGCCACCACCATTTGTCCAAAACCAGATTATCCCTTGTTTTGATTGTTTATATCCCTGCACAATATCACAGCTGACAGTTGTAGAATCATGAACACTGTGCCGATAGACTTTGATTTTTTCAGTTTCAGGGTCAAACACATTGATGCCGGCACCCAGGCTTCCCAGGAAAAGTTTTCCATCCGAGGTTTCGAAGATCTCAGCCAGGTTATCTGTACTTAAAGAATTGTTACTTCCATTTGCTTTGTAGGCCCTGAATTTTCCTGTTGCAGGGTCAAATGAATCAAACCCGCCACCCCAGGTGGTGACCCAGTAACGGCCCTTTCGATCTTCCAGGATCCAGGTGCAGGACCTGGCACTAAGTGAAGTCGGATCATTTTCATCATGCTGGTACCAGCGATGCTGTTGTGTACGCGGGTTATAAAATACAAGCCCTCTTATGGTCGCGAACCATAAATTGTTTTTGCTATCCTCGTAGATCTGCCAGGTGACATTGTTTTCAAAAATGTTTTTTCCTTTTTCATTAATCAAAAAGGGTTTTAGTGTATTTGTCAATGTATCGAAGATCTGTATTCCCAGGTAAGAAACATATAATATTCCCTTTTGTGTTCTCAGGAAATTCCACGTCGATTGATCGTTGTATGAGTAATTCTTTGACTCCAGCCCGGCACTTTTTATTTTTTTGAACCGTGTATCGCAGGAATAGATCCCATTCATCGTTGTGATCCATATCTTATTGCTTTTATCCTCCAGCATATCTATGTAATCAATGGCAGGTAAAGGACGGTGATAGAATTTTCCGGATGATTGTTCATAAAAATCGATCATGCCCGCATCGGTTGCCAGCCATAAGTTTCCTTTACTATCTTCCAGTATTTTATATACCCCATTGGCTGAAAGGGACCAGGGATCATTTTGCCTGTGTTGAAACTGTATAATTTTTTTCGACCGCGTATTATAACCATACAACCCCTGGTGTTTGCTGCCGATCCACACATTTCCATTTTTACCGGTATTTACGCTATAAGTGTGATTTGACCAGTAATCTTCATCCGGGTTTTCAGATGAACCGAAATCAAAATGCCGGATCAATTTCCCGGTATGCGTATTGAAATAATCTATGCCCGGGTTCCCGGTTACCAGCCAAAGGTTATCATCTTCATCAATGGTGATTGAATAAACCCGGTTGTCGGAGATCACGGAGTTGCTTTTTTCCGAATGCACAAAATGAGTAAAGGTTTTGGTTGCCGGGTTTAATTTATCCAGTCCGCTGCTGGTAGCGATCCAGATATTCCCATCTTTATCAACTGCCAGGTCAGTTGTTTGGTTACTGACAAGGGAGTTCCTGTTTTTTGGGTCATTCCTGTAGTTGACAAATAAACCGGTTTGGGGATTGAAAGAATAAATACCATTACTCTCGCTGTTCATCCACAACAAACCTTTTGGATCCTGTTCTAATGAATAAAAAAAATTGGCGGTGATAGAATTACTGTCTTTTGGATCATAATCATATATCCTGAATGAATAGCCGTCGTAACGGTTCAGGCCATTAAAAGTAAGGAACCAAAGAAATCCCATTTTGTCCTGTGTTACTCTATATACCGAATTATCTGAAAGTCCCTGACGGGTTGTAATTTTTTCAAACGCCGGAAAAGGGAATGCATCTTTCTGTGCTATCAGTTTTGGTGATAGGAGTAATAATAACAACAAGCATCCGACTATTTTGAATAACCAGTGACGGCTCATTCTTTTAAAGTTACAGTTAGTTTTTGTAGGAACAGCACCCCATAAATTAGGGGTTTTAGAGGGGCAAATGAACTAGTTTCAGTTATTGACACCAGTCTTAATTCACGTTTTCTGCGGGAAGATAATTTCTTATTCCCCCTTTTTATAAAAAAACGAGTCAATTGCTGACTATAGTCAATTTCTTCTTTGTATTCATCACACTTGCATTACGTAAACGAGAATTTTCCGGAACAACAAGTTTGTATGGTCTGTTGAAAGCCTCCTGGGAAACTTTGAAATGATCGGCCAATTTGCGAATGACTTCTTTTGAAAGACCTTTTTTGTAATTGAGAATATCTGAAACATAGCCTTTACTTATATCCAGTAATCTGACCATATCTTTGGCTTTCATATTATGCTCCTGCATCAATGAATGGAGCAACTGAACGGGGTCAACTTCATCAAAAGTATTATGCTCGGAATCCCATTTTTCAATTAATAAAGTAAGCAAGGCGATTTCGTCCTTTGTGTTTTTATCCTTTGCCCCTGAAAATAAAATATCTTCAAGAGTATTACTATATTCTTTGTACTGAGTTTTGTTTTTTATAACGGTATATTTCAATGCTGCCATAATATCTACTTTAGTAATCAGCTATTATATATTGTTCGTTATTGTTACAAAGCTCATCATATTCTGCATGAGTGCCTATCCAGCAAATAAACAAATGAAGTTGTTTATCTCCGAAAGCATATTTGCAGATCATTCGATAATTATTACCTCCAATATCAAAGACAACTCTACTTGAGCTTTTACCTAACAAATCTGCCGAGCCAAACGTTGATTGTATATCGGCTGGTTTTTCCCAATCAGCATATTTGAGTTTTGTGAGCCAATCTGCAAAAGAGGGCTGCTTCTTGCATTTGCTTCCACATAGCTTTCGATCGTTTCCTTCCTGATTAAATGAACTTTCATGCCAAAGATATGGTTTAATTTTGAAAAGTTCACTTTTTGTGAACTTTTTCGCTTTTGATGATCCTGAGTAAGAACCAGGAATTTACGAATGTAGTGAAATCAGGGGCGCTGCTATTGAAGAAAAGGGCTTAAATATGTATTCTACTCTGCTCTGCTGTATCACAAACTAAAGGCGGCAGTTGATGATGCTTTACTAAACAGCAACTGCTGCAAAGAAGTTATACGCAGCTTTCGTACCAGCCCCACCCCATAAATAAGGTGTTTTAAGGGATCAAATGAACTAGTTTAAGTTATTGACTCCTGCTTCGATTCATTCTTTCTTTGGTAAGCTGATCTCTTCTTTTCCCATTCTAGTTTTAAAAACGGACCGGCATGAAAAGATATTTACTCTTCATATGCCTTTTTGCACATATACTAAGTGTGCAAGCGCAAACTTTATATGGGCTTACTTCCAATGGGGGAAACGATGGAGTGGGAACACTCATCAAATTTATGGCCGGTACAAATAATTTAACGGTTGAAAAATCTTTTGAGAATACCGCGAAGCTGCCGGGGCTCACAAGTTTTATCCAGGCCTCCGATGGAAAACTCTATGGAGTAACAGCTACAGGCGGAAATAACAATGTGCCGTCTGACGATGGCGGTGGCGTTATTTTCTCTTTTGATCCATCCACCTCTACTTATACAAAACTGAAAAATTTTGACGGCACCAATGGCGCATTTCCTTCTGGTAGCCTGGTGCAGGCAAGCAATGGAAAACTTTATGGCATGGCGGGCGCTGGTGGAGGCAACGGTAATGGTATTATATACTCGTTTGATCCTTCCAATTCAACTTATACCAAGTTGCTCGATCTTAATAACACAGATGCCCGTACTCCCAATGGCAGCCTGGTGCAGGCCTTTGATGGAAAGCTCTATGGTATGACAACACAGGGAGGAGGTCCCCCCGATGCCGGTGTAATTTTTTCCTTTGACCCGTTGACTTCTACCTATACTAAATTGAAGAGTTTGGGCGGAACTAACGGTATCCATCCCTTTGGAAGTCTAATACAGGCAAGTAATGGAAAGCTTTATGGCATGACACTCCAGGGTGGAGCCGGCTATAATGGTTCACCTGTTTCCGGTTATGGTGTAATTTTTTCCTTTGACCCTTCTACGTCTTCTTATACTAAAGTAAAAGATTTTGACATAGCTGATGGAATCAATCCTTATGGTAGCCTCGTGCAGGGAAATAATGGAAAGCTTTATGGTATGACAAGGGATGGTGGAAGCCTCAGTAATGGCTACGGTGTAATATTTTCCTTTGATCCCTCCACTTCTGTTTATACAAAACTCAAGGATTTTGATGGTGCCAATGGTGCAAGACCCTGGGGCAATCTTATACAAGCCGGTGATGGAAAGCTTTATGGCATGACACGTGAGGGAGGGAATGGCAATGGAGGAAACGCTGGTGATGGCGGCGGCGTTATTTTTTCTTTTGATCCAGCTACTTCTACTTATACCAAATTGAAAGATTTCGAAGCAACCAATGGTATTCATTCTTTGGGCAGCCTGGTGCAGGCAAACAATGGAAAGCTTTATGGTATGACAGCCAGGGGAGGAAGCAGCGATGCCGGAGTTATATTTTCCCTTGATCCTTCAACATCTAATTATACAAAGCTGAAAAATTTCGAAGCACCAGATGGTATTCATCCAGCTGGCAGCCTTATGCAGGCAAGTGATGGAAAGGTTTATGGCATGACAAGTAATTATGGATTATACAACGGTGGCGGTGTTATTTTTTCCTTTGATCCTTCTTCTTCCACTTATACAAAGCTGAGGGTTTTTTCGCCCGATAATAACAACGCCTACGCTTATACATATTCTAATGGTGCCCTGCCTTATGGGAGTCTTATGCAGGCCAATAATGGAAAGCTTTATGGCATGACGCTTTCGGGAGGTGGCAACGATCTTTTGGGTGATGGTGCTGGCGTTATTTTCTCTTTTGATCCTTCTAATTCCACCTATACAAAATTGAAAGATTTTGATTCTTATAGTAATGGTGTTAGTCCTTATGGCAGCCTGGTGCAGGCAAGCGATGGAAAGCTTTATGGCATGACCAATCGTGGTGGAAGCCAGGCAGGCGGTGTTATTTTTTCCTTTAATCCTTCCACTAACGCTTACACTAAATTGAAGGAATTTGATTATACCAATCGCATCGATGGGCGTAGTCCCTATGGTAGCCTGGTGCAGGCAAGTAATGGAAAACTTTATGGCATGACCAGGGAGGGAGGTAGCGACGATGGTGGTGTTATTTTTTCTTTTGATCCTTCTACTTCCACTTATACCAAAGTGAAAGATTTGAATTATACCGACGGTCGTTTCCCTTATGGTAGCCTGGTGCAGGCAAGTAATGGAAAGCTCTATGGTATGACGGTTTGGGGAGGAAGCAACGATCTGGGTGTTATTTTCTCTTTCGATCCGTCTTCTTTCACCTATACAAAACTGAAGGATTTTGATGGCACCAATGGCGCCAATCCTTATGGCAACCTAATGCAAGCCAGTGATGGAAAGCTATATGGTATGACAGCCTGGGGAGGAAACAACAACGGCGGTGTTGTTTTTTCTTTTGATTTTTCCAATTCGTTATATACAAAACTGAGGGATTTTAATTTTATCAACAGTCCTACGGGTTCCTGGGGTTCAGGGCTTATTGAACTATCAAATATCACTTCAGTATCTATAAATATCACTGCGGGAGCTAATCCAACCTGTAATGGCCAATCAATAACTTTTACTGCCACTCCTGTCAATGGCGGGGGCTTGCCAACTTATCAATGGAAGGTGAATGGGAATAATGTAGGTACTAATAGCCCCACTTATACAACAAGTACTTTGACCAACGGCGAGGTGGTGAGTTGTGTGATGACTTCCAGTAATCCGAATGCCACTCCTCCAATTGTAACTTCCAACGCTATAACAATTACTATTAATAGCAATGTTGCGCCAACAGCATCAATTGCTATTAGCGCTGGAACAAATCCATCTTGTGCCGGTCAGTCAATAACATTTACAGCCAGTCCAGCAAACGGGGGAGCTAATCCTTCTTATCAATGGAAGATAGATGGAAATAACGTTGGTACTAACAGCGCAACTTATACATCAAACAGTTTAACCAATGGGCAAGTGGTCAGTTGTGTGATGACATCATCGCTTGCCTGCGCCAGTCCTGCAACTGCAACTTCTAATCCAATAACAGTTGCTATTAATGCTAATGCTGCACCAACTGCATCAATTGCTATTACATCAGGAACAAATCCATCTTGTGCAGGTCAGCCAATAACGTTTACAGCCAGTTCAACAAATGGGGGAGCTAACCCAAACTATCAATGGAGGATAGACGGAAACAATGTTGGTGCTAACAGTACAACTTATACATCAAATAGTTTAACCAACGGGCAAGTGGTCAGTTGTGTGATGGCCTCCTCTCTTGCCTGTGCCAATCCTGCAACAATAACTTCAAACCCTGTAACCATTAATATTAATGCCAGTGTTGCAGCAACTGCATCAATTGCTATTACATCAGGATCAAATCCTTCTTGTGCAGGTCAGCCAATAACATTTACAGCCAGTCCAACAAATGGGGGAGCTAATCCAACCTATCAATGGAAGATAAACGGGAACAATGTTGGTGCTAACAGTGCAACTTATACATCAAATAGTTTAACCAATGGGCAAGTGATTAGTTGTGTGATGGCATCCTCTCTTGCCTGCGCCAATCCTGCAACGGTAACTTCCAACCCGGTAATCATTAATATTAGTGCCAGTGTTGCATCAACAGCATCAATTGCTATTAGCGCTGGAACAAATCCATCCTGTGCCGGTCAGCCAATAACATTTACAGCCAGTCCAACAAATGAAGGATCTAATCCTTCTTATCAATGGAAAGTAAATGGAAATAATGTTGGCACTAACAGCGCAACTTATACATCAAACAGTTTAACCAATGGGCAAGTGGTCAGTTGTGTGATGACATCATCACTTGCCTGCGCCAGTCCTGCAACTGCAAGTTCCAATAGTGTTTCAATGACAATAAGCCCGGTTGTGGTTCCTTCCATCAGTATTTCACAAACTTTCTGCGATGGAAATACTGTTGGGTTTACTACCAGTACTGCAAATGGCGGCAGCAACCCTTCATACCTGTGGAGTTTTACGGGCGCCGGAACAGCAACAAACTTTACTGGCACTGGTTTTACGCTAAGTAACGCAGCCAATGGTGCACAAGTGCAATGCAGTATCACATCCAATGCTGCCTGTGCGAGCCCGGTAACTGTAACCTCAGCTCCATTGAGGGTAACATGTGTGGCGGCAGGAGTTGTGTCTCCTGCTAACCTGGATTTCCAGGTTCATCCCAATCCCGCCAATCAAAATGCAACTATCACATTCTATCTC
>DASVNY010000532.1:0-12383 GCA_036383615.1 Chitinophagaceae bacterium | reverse complement strand
TGCTCTTCCGGTAATAGTTCGAACCCCATTGACCAGGCAGGGAAATCACGTTTTGTAACGGGTTCGTCGCATAGCATAATAATTTGTTCGTGACGGGTATCCGGCCTGATGCTTTCCACCAACATGCTCACATCTGCAACGGGCCCTTCGATCACCTGAATAAACCCGCCGCCGTAATACCGGAGAAAATCGCCCGCCAAATACAGCAACCGGTGATACCGCTGCGCTCATTGTTCCGCCGGGCTTCTAAAAGCATCGCCGTAGATAACTCCGGACTCATAGACTGTGATGCCTTGCTCATATAAATGATGCGGCGAAGTGCGGCAGGCGTAGTTATTCATACCAGTATTATTTGGTTTAGTGAAATGAATTTCAGGGCATAGTATTCTGATTGTCTTTGCTTAAGGCAGGCAGGGACGTTAAAATAAATATTGAATGTGTAAACACATTATCTTTTATATTTATAGGCAATTATTATCGGTACAATTAATGAAAGTCACTATACGCTGCTATTGTTTTAACGAGGCGTGCGAAAGTTCTGTATATGCTGATACCGGCATCCCGGTATCGGTTCCGTTGGCAGTTGTACTATCGCGTACCCTCTTTTGCAGCAGTTGCGGGCAAGTACTCGTTTCGCCGCTTTTGATTGATATCAGACGTGATGTCTTTGCGCTGCTGGAAAGGACGGGACGATCATCACTTGTCATTATTGATGATGACCCGTTATACCACGAAACCATCAGGCGGCTGTTACCTGATAGCAGGATACCTGTGTTCCATTACCTGCATGCACCTGATGCCATGGAATGGCTCCTGCATGCCTTTCATAACAATACATGGTCGCATACAGTGTTGTTTCTGGACCTTCACATGCCCCTGTTTGACGGGTGGCACTTTTTGAACGAACTTGCGGCGACCGACCCGAAGCTGCAACGCCTCATCACGGTTTACATTGTCTCCGATTCGGTTGACCCGGACGATGAAAGGCGGGCAAACCGGTATCCCTTCGTACGCTCACTTATCTCCAAACCACTGACTCATCATTTTTGCGAAAGGATACGTGAAGCGATCCGTGCTTATTCTTAAAAAACACAAAGGTATCCAATCATGTCTGGTGTGTTTTACTCCTTTTGGTTGTGAAGATGGCATGGTAGTTGCTGGTTACTTAACTCAACCTTGCACCTATGATAAACAAGATAGCAAAAACCGCCGTTGCCCTTTCGGTTGGTACGCCTGTAGAAAATTTGGAGTTTTATTCATCCCTTACGTTAATAACCACCATTGTGATTTTCCAAATCCGATCTTCCACGAAGAGGAAAAGGCCTTAAACGGAAGAAAAAATGCGACCGGTGCACCTGTCGGATACAATACGGTCAAATGCCCGCTCAGTTACCAACATCATTAAGCAGCCTTAGCGCAAATGCATGTTGACTGTCGAGCCATCGCTGTAAGCTTGTATCGGCGCAAAGCCATTGATTTCCAGTTTGGTCTTTGGTAAATACAAAATGCACCGTTTCGTTTGGGCCGTCAACATGATACAGGCTCCATGCACCGATGTATTCGCCAACTGAGATGATGACGATATTGCCATCAAAATCCATGGCGGGAGGTAATGAAGCCCGTGCTTCCAGAAACGATTGATGTATGGCTGTGATCATGCGGTAAAATTACCAGGCTGCATCGTTAACAACAAAGCCAAACGTCTCCGTTTGGCCTTGTTCATTAATACACGTATGTAAAATATATAGAAGCTTTAACTATAAACAACGACAATCCCAAATTGTTCGTCATAAGATCGTTTTTCACGCCGTAACTCAGGTTGCACTACAGTGTCCTGAAAATACAACAGTCAGCTATTCTGCGGATCTGCCCATGATAATTACCTGAATAAAGCAGGAATTCTGGTTGAAGATTGCAGTATGTAAATAAATAACGCCAGGCTGGTCATCGGCATGAAAACGATAAAGAATATTCTGAGCCCGTGGAAAATGAAAAGGGGAAAGTCAGATAATTGGTAACGGCTTTTACTCTGTTGATGCCGAATTTCCAGGAAATATTTAGACTCAATATTCTTGGAAATTCAAGCTAAATGAGTGTATTGGCCTTTAGTCTGACATGAGTTTGAGCTTGCTTCTGAAATTCTTCGGCTGTCTGGGCGGTTTGCTTCTTGAAAAATCGGCTGAAATAAGGCCGGTCGGAAAAGCCCAGTTCATAGGCTATTTCCTTGATCGTATGTTCACTGTGGATGATGAGCCGCTTGGCTTCCAATATAATCCTGTCGTGTATGATCTGGGTACCGGTTTTGCCCAGTTTATCTTTCAGGATCTGATTAAGTCTTTTTGAACTTATGTCCAGTTTACCGGCATAAAAATCAATATTACGAACCTGAAGGTAGTTGCCTTCCAGCAGCATCAAAAATTCATAAACCCTTTTTTGCTGAATATCATGGCCGGTAAATTCCTGCTCTTTCACTTTAATTAGTTTTAGCAGGAAAACCTTAAGCATTGCCTTAACAATAACCAAATTTTCCCGGCCCTTTTGATACTCCTGAATCAATAGGTCATATATGGCGCCTAACTCGTCAGCTGCAGCCTTTTCTAATCTCAGGCAGGAAAATTCGCCCTGAACGTTGAAAATTTTAAAGATATCCAAAAGAAACTCTTTGTCTTCTTCTTCAAGTATCTCTCTTTTAAAGGATATCAACTCCCCGTTTTTTCCTGCTTTATTCAACTGGTGCACCCGGTATGGAGGTATGAGGTAAACCCAATCGCCCTTCACGTCAAAATCATTGTTCGGCAAAGCATGTAACGGGTCTTCATTTTTTAACCATACAATCTCGAAAAAGTCCTTTCTGCCCGGGTCATTCAAATAGCTGGGTGGGCAGTTGTTTAAGTTTCTGATATAGATCATAGCCTTATCCAGGTGATTTTCTGTGAGCCGGGTTACCATGGGACAAAGTTAAGGACTTCATTTTTGGCGTAGTGGATTATCGGACAATTATGGTGGACTATTCTGAACAGGTAGATCTAAACTCGCTGGTATATGACTTTTATCTGATAAAATGTCCATATAGTCCACCTTATGGGGCTGTTTGTATAACCTTTTCAAATTTGCCGGCTGATACATTTGCCGACGAATTGAAACACATTATGGATCAAACTCAACACAACAACCAACAGGTCGCGACGGCCATTTGTCAAAACTTCAAACAGATCTTGCAGGAAAACCTGGTGCTCGCAGATCAGATAGATTATTCCGGTTTTTCAGAATTGATCAACGCTATCAGGCAGGCAAAAGCCATTTTTCTGATTGCGTCGGGTCGTTCAGGGTATTCGATGCGGGCAGCAGCCATGCGCCTCATGCACCTGGGCCTGAACGTTTATTTTGCAGGGGATACCACTACGCCCGCAATAGGGCCGAACGATCTGTTATTGGCAGCTTCCGGGTCGGGAACAACAAGTACTGTTGTAAAAGCAGCCGAAAAGGCAAAGCATGCCGGTGCGCGGATTATCTCAATCACCACTAACGCTTCATCATCACTCGCAGGTATCTCAGATATTCATCTGCTTATTCCCGCGGCCGAAAAAGAGGATCATGGCGGTACGAAATCAAAGCAATACGCGGGCAGCCTGTTTGAGCAATCGTTGCTGCTGATCAGCGATGCGGTATTCATGGAGCTGTGGAAGTTAGATGGTACGCCAGCCGAAGTGCTTTGGAAACGCCATGCGAACATGGAATAATCGATAATAAATCAAATAATTATATTTTAATCAATAATAAAATGGCAAAATTACAAGTAGCAATAGACCTGTTAACCACTGAAGATGCGCTGGCGCTTGCTGCAAAAGTAGCACCATATGTAGACATCATCGAATTGGGAACCCCGTTAATTAAGAACATGGGATCAACAGTTATAACAGCCATGAAAAATGCGCATCCTGACAAATTAGTTTTTGCGGATCTTAAAACTGCCGATGCCGGTGAACTGGAAGCTGATATTGCTTTCAGTGCAGGTGCAGACCTGGTAACGGTTATGGGGGCCGCCGGAAATGCTACGATCATTGGTGCAGTTAAAGCGGCGAAGGCACACGGTAAAGGTGTGGTAGTAGATACCATTGGCTACCCCGACAGGGTAAAGCGCGCGCAGGAAGTTATTGGGCTGGGTGCTCAGTTTGTTGAGCTGCATGCCGGACTGGATGAGCAATGGACAGCGGGCTATTCGATTCAGGTGCTGATAGATGAGGCTGCGAGAGCTGGTGTACCTGTTTCAATTGCAGGAGGTGTCAACATTAGTAATGTTGCAGCAGTAATCAACGCAGGTGCACAGGTTGCGGTTGCGGGCGCTGCTATCTATGGGGCTGAAGATCCCGCTGCAGCCGCAAAGGCCTTGCGTGAAGCGATTGACGCGGCTTAACCCCGATTCCGTTACTTTATCTGGAATTTTTATAGTTAGCGTCAAGCGTTTTATGGGTAAAGCCATAAAACGCTTTTTTGATTTTATTAAAAGTATGCCAGCTTTATCTCCGACGATTGGGCTGCCGCTTTTGAATTGTATTCGTACGGATTTAAGTAGCCAACCTGATAACTGGGTTTGATCCCAGCGGATATTCTGGGTGTTTGGGTTCTATTATATGATGTTTTTAGTGTCTCTTTTTTTTATCATCGGGACGCTGGCGGCAGGTATAAAATTGAACCTATGCCCTCCGGGTGCTGCGCCCGGTACCAAAACCGGGATGCAGCTCAATTTATAAACCTGCCGAACAATCATCGGAGTTTTCTTTTCAATGGCATTTGTATTTAACTGAGTCTTGCATTTGACCTTTGCCCGAGGCGAATTTATACCTCTTCGGCTCTCAATGCCATGCTAGTGACCTTTAAAAAATCTCCACACCGTGCTTTGCACGGGTAGTATTTTTTAGGTCAGCATTGTTCACCCGCCCCGCGCGCAAATATTCTGCCTCTATCAAAGGCCAATCGAGGCTTTTGCCGAAATGATTGCTAAACACTTAAGGCAGAACAGGATGAAAAGAGTAGTTGACAAACACACCGTTGCCCACCTTTGGGCAAACCGCTCTCAGAGCGATGCACGCACAGCTTCAGGGAATTTTTACTTTGAAAACGACCATATCTGGTCGTATGGCTCACATTTTCTTATCGGTTATCATACGCAAAATGATAGGGGCCAACATGCCGTTATTATCACCCGCGAAAAAAACAGCAATACTACGAACAGGCAAGTAAGTATTGTTTTAAACGCATCTAACCACCTCAAACAATTACGTGTGCCACAGGGGGGGATGGATAAAGATCAACTTTTTGAAAAATGGTTTGAAGAGATTAAGGGAATAGCTGGTAACCTGCAGCGGGCAAGAAAGCCGGAAAGATATATTTCACGGATCAGAGGCGTGTTTAATGATGCGGAGCAATATGCAGAGTTTTACGGGTTGACGTTGCCTGAAAACCTGATTGAGGCAGGTGCTATTCAAAATTTAGATGCATACTCGGCCATTATAGAAAAAGAAGCAGCCTTCAGGAAAGCGGAGGAAGAAAAAAGATACAAGCGGGATTTTAAAATTCATCAGGTACAGCTAAAGGATTGGCGTAAGTTTAAAACCAGTTATATCAAGACGCGTATCGGCTTCGATTATCTTCGCTTTGACCCTGAAACCAAGCGAGTGCAGACCTCACAGCGTGTCGAAATTCCTGAGGCTATTGCCAGGCATTTTTATGGATTTGTTATGGAGACGATCAATAATGGGGGATGTGATGATTGTAACATGACACTGATGGATAGATACGATGTTGAAGAGATTAACAAGGATTATATAAAGGTAGGGTGTCATAAGATCAGCGTGAGGGAGATAAAAGCGTTTGTCAAAAAGCAAGGTTGGTAAGGAAAGGGGAGCCGGTTCGTGAATCTACGAACCGGTTTTAATTTCATGTAGATTATTTTATCTATTATTGGTCGGGAAATATTGCATTTTCGGCGGCCATGGCATTTGCCATGGCCGCCGCTATGTGAAAGTCACTGGATCAGGGATTTTTTTCCGTTCATGGATTTCATTTTGCAGTAATACCAAAATCGTCACCTAAATGATTTGGAATTTTTTACTGCTTATTGAAGCAGGGCATCGTATAAAACTGATTTAATGGTCTGTCAATTTTGATTCGTCGCAATTTTGGATAATTGCCTCTAAACCGGGTTGATTTTCTTTTAATCCATTACATAACGTAAATTCTTATATAATGTTAGTAATAATATGCTCTGTTTTGCACCCACTCAACCTTTACGACTTGCCAGTTAACGGTTATTCAGGAAGAAGATCGTTCAATTTGTACACTTTTTTAAAATAGGCATGATTTTTACGATTTGTTTTTAGCTTTGCATTTGAGGCGCACCTGCATTTAAAACCGAACCCCAATACGACGAACATGGTAGATGTATCAAAATTGACCATTACATTTGATGAACTTGGAATGGATGCATCCTTTGTTAAGCAGGCTAAACTTCTTGGACTACGTACGATTGCTGATGCTTTAAGCGTGAATGCAGATAAGTTGAAAACAAAGAACGCGTTTACATATATGTGGTATGCAGATCTGCTGAATCTTCTTAAAGACCACGATCTTTTAAGAGATTTTCAACGTAATCAGCTGTAATTGGAGAGATTGAAATTGAGATTCAGCCAGTTAATCATGCCAATCAGTTCTCCTTTTAATTTTTGTGCCGTCGAAAAATCAACATCTGTTGACTTTTTCTGAAGATTGTCTGCTGATACGTACTTAGCATTCGAAGTATAAAAGTGATCAGCAAAAAATGAGAACAACTGCGCCTTGTGATCCTTTTGCAATATGCCACGCTCAATCTGAAGGCGAATGAATAAGCCCAATTGAGGTACAGATAGACCAACAGGAAATCTACGGGAAGATCGGTGCAGTTCCTCTTCTTTTATAGATGAGTGCTGCAACTTAAGCACCCGCTTTAAATAAGTATATTGCTCGTCTAAATAATGAGTTAGCTCATTTACAACTGATATTCCACTTCCGATATCTTCCGTAAAGCTGGTAACTGCTATGTATGAAAGCCGCTGCTTCTGCGTCAGGATATATTCGATTTGCTGGCGGATGTCAGGTGTGTCCAGTATTTGCTTCTTCCATTTATTGACATAATATATGAAAAATTCAGGGACACGAAAATTCAGGTTGATCAACAAATCTGTCAGTTTTTCGCCGTCAGGGTCCTTGAGCTTTAATGTATTTTGAATAACTGAATCTAAAAACTGGTAATCCGTCCAGGTTAAGTCTTTTTTTCTCAAATAATCTGAAAAGGTTTGATCCAAAATTTCTGCTAGTGGGGCGTCATGAACAGCAACAAGATGATTTGCAAGTTGGATGCGCCCAATCTTTAACTGCATTTTTACTTCTGGCAATGCAAATCGTGAAACCGGTATGTTTTTATAAACAGGATGGAAATAAAAAACTGACAAAATATCTTCCAGCTTACTGCATGTATAGCGGTATAAAAGTTGAACACGGTTCCGTTCTGGTCGTCCCGTCCATAATTTGCTTGTTTTATGCTTACAGATGCAATCAGAAAGATTTGTGACAATTTGAAAAACATGTCGAATAGTTCTCGCGGTTGCAGGAGGCACTGGATTCGTGTTTAGATCAGTCAAAAAAGTTTTCAGTTGATCCGTTGTTTCGTTTACGAAATTTTTCCAGTTCTCAAAGTCCCTATCTGTCAATGAACTATTGAAAAGAATTTCCGGCCTGAGAGAATGTCGGATAAAACTGCTGAGCTGTTTAAGGGCTGCTGTCATCTGCAGATTAATTAGTTTATTATTTTCTTCGGAAAACCTAACAAATTCCAAATCAAGTATGATAAGCTTCGCGCTGCTTATATTGTATTAACTATTTTTTAACAAATAGTTAATACAATAATAAAAAATCAAAATAATATTTCGTTAAAAACCAATAGATTTCTGGATAAAAAATATAAAATCACCGATATAGTAAATATTTTTCGGTCAGAATTTTGTTGAAAATAATAAGCATCAGAGTTTTTTGTCTCAGAAAAGGAGAAATCAAGCGATATCAGATTGATTCGCATTGAAATGATGCGGGAACATCAGGTGCATTATTTTATCGGGGGACGCCTTCATTGCAGTGCTCAAGGCGATCATTGTTGACATTGTTGGATTGCCTTCACCTCTTTCGATCGCACCGATTTGGGATAAACCAATTTCAGAAATTGCCGCAAGCTCCAACTGGGTGAGGTGGCATTTTTTTCGCTCCTCCCTCAGCCATTTGGCGATTATCTCGCTCATCGTCTCGTTGCTGCGTTCCCTCACATAGCTAAATTCCACTATAAATGTGCGAAGCAACTACCGATATATCGGTGATTTTAATTATATTTACTTAACTAAAACGCAAGTAAAACCAGTTAAAGTCTGCAAGTAAATGGAAGTGAAAAATCCGTTGATCCTTAAAACTCCTATTACAGAACTCGAATTCAGTGATCAATTTATCCTGCAAAGTGAAGCTATGGGATTTAAAACGATTGCAGAAATGACGGATATATTGCCGGAGGAACTGCTAAAGAGGAAAGGCTTTGATTATAACTGGCTGGGAGAATTAGTCCGCTTTCTTAGCAAGCACCAACTATTAGAAATATTGCAGCCGCTACCGGGAAGTAGTCGCGGTTGATACGGTTGATCATACGCGTGAGGATATCACGCATTTCTGCTGCCACCACCTGGCTCTTGTTATAATATTCTTTGCTGATTCCCCCCGCAGAAATTATTCGTTGGCGTTTAGAAGAACAATTGGTTGCAAAAAAATCAAAAATATCCGTAAGTGTCATTTCACCGAAAATATGTTCCTTGGCGAAGAGACGAATTAAGCATGCTAAATGCGCAACTGGGAGCAGGAAAGGCAACTTATGCTTTGATTCTGTGACTGGAAATGCATGAACAGTTGAAACTTCCCATGCATTTAACTCAGAGGTAAGCCAATTGGTCAACATCATACTTAATGAGGGCCAGCGCAAATCCAGGCGTAAGGTTTGCTTTTGCTCCTGGTAAGGGATATTCAATAATAACCGGCGGATCATTGAAATAGCTTCGTTACCTTCCAAATCAGCAAAATGGCTTTTTAACTTCTCTTGATGAAATCCGAATAGATCCAAATGGTTAAAATTAAGTTCTATGAGTTTTTCAATCAGAGGGCCAGTTATGTATTCCTCGGTGGCTCCGATTATAAAGGCAGACATCCCGGCGATGAATTTCTTGTAGTAGGCAATATCGCGATAGCTTAACAGATTCTTATCGGAGTTAAAAATTCCAATTAGATAAGAAGTAACAGCCTGAGAAATAATAGGATCAACATTAATACTTTGAATCCATTCAAGAGTAGCAGTATGATGACGGCCGACGTCGAGACACACATGAGCCTTATAATTCTCCGGGCAAATAATAGAATCATTAATATATTCGGAGAAATCTTCAAAAAAGCCATCCAGTAGAAAAAAAAAGCTGGAGTAGATACCTGATCGGTCAAGAAGGGCAATGCTTGGATTAGGATTTGGCCTGCTTAAAGACTTCTCAATTAATAGAATAAGCTGCTTGTCTAGTTCGCGGAGCTGGTAGTTAGCATATCGCGTCAAAGCAGCATCGTTGCTGTTAGTGAAAAGTATCGAAGCCCAGGAATTCCGGACTTCGATAGTTAGATCTTTAAAATTATTGGCTGCAGCTGATTCGTCCATTTCATCTTCAGTGTATAGCCTGATTGTCTCATGTAAGGTGTTCAGGGACGTATTCATTCTGAATGGTTTATGAATTTAAGGCAGCATTGAATTTTTAAAAGAAATGAGTAGATGTCAGTATAGTAGTACAGGAATTGGATGGATCTCCCTGAGATGTCGTATCTACCCCTACAATAAATTGAGATTTAGCATTCTTAAATGTGTAACGATTGTTTACACTCGCTTTCGGTAATTTGTTTTTTGTGGTTTTCATATTATTTAATTTTAAACTATATTATTATATTTATAGACAACTATTGGGATTATTACACGAACGACCCATTTAATTACATCAGCCTCCCATTATATCTGTCATTTATAAATGATCATAAATGAAAAATATAGAACTATCCTAAACCATGCTATTTGGTGGGTAGTATTTTATATTTATGAGTTCGGCATTTTTTATATGATCTCCGGAGCGTTTGTGCATGTGGCTCAAAATCTGGTGTATTATATAATTAACATAGGACTGTTTTATTCCCACAAGAATATTTTAGATTTAAGCCTCGGGGATGATAGAAAGCAATATTATAAGCTTCTGCTTTTTATTACTGTGGAATTGGTTGTTTGTATGACAATTAAATTTGGAATAGATGCCTACTTTGCGCACGACGAGAACTTGGTATTATTGCTAAAGCGAATGGCAAGTCTCGATCTTTATCGAACGATCTTTTTTATGGGAGTTTCCTCACTTTACTGGACTGCATTAAACATAAACTCGTTTCGAAAAAGAGCCCTCGAAGCCGAGATCAATGAATTAAAATCAGCCTCAGAAAGTCAGGAATTAAAATTGCAATTTGAGGAAGCCCGCAACATTTACCTTCAGCAGCAAATCAATCCTCATTTGCTTTTCAACTCCCTGAATTTTGTTCATAATACGGTGTATAGATACAATCTGGAAGCTGCAGAAAGTATAGAGAAACTTGCTGAAATCATGCATTACACGTATCAGGAACCAGGAAACGATGGGAAAAAGCCTCTTGAGCATGAACTTCAACAAATCGGTAACATGATCTCGATCAATAGGGTTCGCTATGATTACGACCTTGATATTCGCTTCACTACCGATGGTGATACTACCGGTCACAAGATTATTCCATTAGTATTGATGACGCTTGTCGAAAACATTTTTAAACATGGCGATTTAAAAAAGACACCCGTTACGATAACACTGGATGTTACTCCGGAAGGTAAGATGACATTCTTTACCCAAAACTATAAATCAGGATTAAATACCTTCAACAGATTGAAAAGTGTTGGGATAGAAAATATTCAAAAAAGATTGCAGCATTCCTATGGAACAAATTATTCATTAAAATTTGAAGAAAGCAAGGAATTGTTCCAATCTCATCTAACCATTTTTTTATGAGAGTTTGCATAGTTGATGATGAATTGCACGCAGTGCAACTTCTCGAAAAGTTTGTCGCAGATACACCGGAATTAGAACTAGAAGGAGCCTTTACTGACCCTTTATCGGCCTTGCCATTACTAAACGGAAAGAATCCTCCTGATATCGCATTTCTTGACGTCGAGATGCCCGGTCTAACGGGACTGGAACTTGGACAATTGATCAGTGGTGGCCACGTGAAAGTAGTCCTGGTTACCTCCTTTAATGAATTCGGTCCGGAGGCCTTTGAAATTAATGCCGCTGACTACCTTATAAAACCGGTGTCTTACGCCAGGTTCTATCGTTGTATCCAAAAACTAAATCAAAATAAAGAAAATACAACTCAAGAAATCAAAGAACGATTGTTACTGTTTGTAAAAGGCGGCCCCAAAGAAAACTATATCAGCATTGACGCTAACGATATCGTTTACATACAGGCTGCCTTAAATTATGTTGAAATATTCCACGGCGACACTAAAACGATAACTTATCTTACATTAACTGAAATCATCTCCAAATTGCCAACAATATCATTCTGCCGGGTTCACAGATCTTATATTATCAACATCAACAAGATCAAAATAATTGACCAGGCCGAGATTGAAATGACTGACGGAAGAATTATTCCTATCGGTGAAAGCTTTCACGATAGTTTTTTCAACCGGATAACTCCATTGATATTAACCAGCAAAAGGGGCCGGGGAAAGTGATGTATTCTTGGCTCTACTTATTCGCCCTATTTCATATTTAGCTAAGCAATAAAATATTAAGCCTTCGTGATGGCGCTGAGCCGTATTAAACATGCGGTTAACCTGCATATGAAGCAGGTCTGCAAGTAAAATATGCCTTCTCTCGGATGACCATGAACTGCTTAAATGAGACAATTGCGCTAAGTGATTCTTTAAATCAGTAACGAGTGCGTTTGTCGAAATACCGCAAGACTTAACTGCTTGAACCAATTGTTTTTGGTATTGTCGATATACCTGATCGAAGCCTATTTTTAGCTCCTTTTTACCTCCAAATTCTTTGGTAAAACTAGCTGCTCTCCATTCGAAAAATCGCAATAGTTCGGTCTTTAAAAAGGTTTCTGTTAACATATAAATCAAGCCAAACGCAGTTAAAGGATCTTGCTGTAAGATATCAAGGCTGTTGATCACCAACTTACTACCCGCTTGAAAATAAGCTTCGACT
>DASVNY010000531.1:0-8264 GCA_036383615.1 Chitinophagaceae bacterium | reverse complement strand
AGGAACTGAGCTATTCACTCTCGCAGCCATTCCTTCTACTACGTGATAGCTTTCAGGATGCACTGCTGAATTATCTAAGGGGTTATTAGCATTAGCAATTCTCAAAAAACCCGCACATTGTTCAAATGCTTTTGGTCCCAGCATCGACACTTTCTTCAACTCATCACGACTTTTGAAACCACCATTCTTTGTTCTGTATTCAACAACGTTTTTAGCAACCGTGGCGCTTAGTCCAGAAACATACATCAGCAAATGCTTGCTTGCTGTATTCACGTCAACACCTACATAGTTCACACAGCTTTCGACAACTTGGGCCAATGCTTCTTTCAAACGATTCTGGTTAACATCGTGCTGGTATTGCCCAACACCGATACTTTTAGCATCGATCTTTACCAGTTCGCTTAGCGGATCCAATAAACGACGACCGATACTGATCGCGCCTCTTACCGTTACATCTTCATTGGGAAATTCTTCTCTTGCCACTTCACTCGCTGAATAAATAGAAGCTCCGCTTTCATTTACCATAAATATGGAAACGGGTCTTCCAAAATCAACCCCTCTTACCAATTGATCTGTTTCTTTACTGGCTGTGCCATTCCCATATCCGATCGCTTCAATATCATACTTTGCAACCAGCTCTTTGATGGTTTGAGCAGCGCCGTTCCAATCATTTTGCGGGGCATGCGGGAAAATGGTATTATATTTCAAAAAGCTGCCATGTTCATCAAGGCAAACAACCTTGCAACCAGTCCTGAAGCCAGGATCAATCGCCATCACTCTTTTATGGCCCAATGGCGAAGCAAGTAATAACTGGCGCAGGTTTTCTGCAAATACCTTTATCGCTTCCTCATCAGCCCGGGTCTTGCTTAATGTTCTGAATTCTGTTTCGATAGAAGGTTTTAATAAACGATTAAAAGAATCCTCAATAGCTATTGCCACTTGTTTAGCCGCAGCATTCGATGATTTCAGGAACACTCTCTTTAATTCTTCCTGCGCTGTTTCCTTATCAACATTAATGTCCATGATAAGAAATCCTTCTTTTTCTCCGCGGCGAATAGCGAGGATACGATGTGATGGGCTCTGTGCCAGTGGCTCTTTAAATTCAAAATAGTCACGGTATTTCTGCGCATCTGTTTCTTCTTTCTTTGATGTCAACACCCTGGATGTGAGAGCCGCTTCTTCTGTAAATAATTTACGGACGATGTTCCTTGCCTGCTCATTCTCCGCGATCCATTCTGCAACAATGTCTCTTGCGCCCTGCAAAGCATCACCGGCATCTTTCACCTGTTCATTTATGAATTTAGCAGCTTCCTGTTCGGGATCAAAAGAAGTTTGTTCAAATAATAGTTTGGCTAATGGCTCCAGGCCTTTCTCTATTGCAACGGTTGCTTTTGTTTTGCGTTTTGGTTTATAAGGCAGGTAAATATCTTCCAGTTCGGTTGCATTGATACAGTCATCAATTCGCTTTTTTAATTCCGGCGTCATCTTGCCTGTCTCTTCAATTGTTTTAATGACTGTTTCCTTTCTTTTCTCCAGCTCATTAAAATATTTTATCTGGTCAATAACATTTGCAATAGCTACTTCATCAAGATTACCAGTAGCCTCTTTCCGGTAACGGGAGATAAAAGGAATGGTTGCACCTTCGTTGTGCAGGTCATGAATACTGCTGATCTGTTTCAGCGATAGATTTAATTCCGCCGCGATCTGTTGTGAATATTTAAGCTCCATAGGTTTTTGATTTGGGGGAGCAAATGTAAAGGTAGGTGGAAAAGAAAAAAATTTTGTTTCTACCATTTATCGGCGTATGATTTCAGCCATAGTCCTTGTGCCATTACCTTAGGACAAATTTTGCTATATAAATAATAAACTAATGAGGCTCAAAAAGCAAATATTTCTCGCAACGCCGCGAAGCCGCAAAGGAAACACATACTGAGAATTAATCATTGCGTCGTTGCGCCGTTGCGAGAATTTTTTTTACCCATCTTTTGACAGCCTCTTCTTCATTATTGTTCGCACAGCCAATTTGGCTAATAATCACTTCTTCACTGAAAATCGTACGCCAGCAAAAAAACGGATCCCCTGGTTCGGCGCATATACATAAGAAGGGTCAAATGTCAATGCATAGGGGTTTTCAGCAGTAGCCTGCACCTTCCCACTCGCATCATACTGCACTTTTTTGTCAAAAGGATCATGTGAGCGTGCAATAATAAAAGGGGTGTTTTTAGCGGGTGTCCAATTCAATAAATTCTTTACCCCCCCAAATACTTCGAATTTTTTACTCAGTAATTTTGTTAGCTGTATGTTTTGAATACTCCATACAGGTGAGTGTGCAGGTCGTGGATCAGTTGCTGATAAAAGCGGTAATCTCATTGGGCCATAAATATTACCCGTATAGTCAATCGTAATACCCGAAGCTGGTATTGTATAGGTGATAGCCCATGTGCCACTCCATTTCTCTGTTAATACAGGTTGCTGTCTTAACTTTTTTCCCTGGTCATCTGTTTCCACTTTTCTTACATCCTGCAAAGTCACTCCTACCAGGCTTTTAAACCGGTTGCCACTATTCAGTTCCAGGTTTAACGTAATCCCTTTTGATGCGGCATAGCCATCCAGGTTTTGATAGATGATCTTATTGGGGTCGGTATCATAGTCGGGAATGATCTGGTTGGTAAAATGAGAATACCATGCAGAGGCGTCAATATTCAAAGAAATATTATCCCATTTATAATAGTTGGTATAATTAAGATTGACATTATAACTTCTTTCCGGTCTTAATGATTCCTTTATTTCAACAGCTCTTGCGCCGGTCAATGCGGCATGCTCCTCGGTAAATAAACTCACCACCCTGAAACCTGTTCCCGCATTCAGGCGAAAAACCTGTTTATCTTTTATGCTCCATTTCCAGGCAAAACGGGGAGTAAAGATGCCTTTATGAACAGGATGATGATCATACCTAAGACCCAATAACAATAAATGCTTATTGCTTAGTTTCCATTCGTCCTGCACAAATATCCCCGGTAGAAAATATTCATCAGGATCGTTCCTGCCAGTGAGTGTATCTTTTGTTGCGGTTGAATTATCATCATAATAATTATAACGGCCGGTTATGCCTGTAAGCAAAGAATGAAAAGCACCGATTTGTTTATCCCAGGTTAGTTGTCCAAAACCTATCTTTTGTTTTCCCATATAGGGAGTAGCGCCGTAATAGGAATCCTGGTCATGACCGGTAGTTGAAAATGAAAGGAACATTTTTTCATCAACAGGTAATTGATAATTACCGATCAGCTCCCATCGTTTTGTATAAATGCTTTCACCATAAATACTGTCACTTCCCCTGTGGTCCTTGTTCCAGCGCATATCACCACCCCAGCGGTTCTCATAAAAATAACGACCCGCTAATGTAGCGATCCGTTCATTCTTTCTTATAAAACTTAGCTTGTTAAAAACCGAGATACGATGCTGTAACGTTACATCCGTGAACAGATCATCATTTTTGTCTAACGGATGCTGATAATTATAATAATTGATCCCCAATAAAGAAGTAGCTCGTTTTCCTAATTTGAGTTTTATGCCAGCATCCAAATTATGTTCCAGCCAATTTGTGGTCATAAAATTGGCAGTGAATAAAGGAGCTTTATCGGGAGATTTGGTAATGATATTTATGAGACCACCGATCGCTTCAGAGCCATAGAGACCGGAAGCAGGCCCTTTAACGATCTCTACTCTTTCTATCAATTGTGTAGGGATTCCAAATAACCCATATACGGAAGCAAGACTGCTCACGATCGGCATTCCATCAATGGTGATCATTGTATAAGGTCCTTCCAATCCATTGATATGAATATCGCCGGTATTACAAACACTACAGTTGAGTTGAGGGCGAACACCATTCACATTTTGCAGCGATTCAAAAATGCTTGGTGCCGGGTTTTTCTTAAAAAACTGCGGAGTAAACACTTCAACCGCGACCGGGCTTTCCAGTTTTTTAACGGCTTTCATTGTTCCGGTCACCACTACTGCATCCAGTTCTTTTTGTAATGGGGTAAGAAAAATAACGAGATGGTCCTTAGTTCCAATCGCTGATGTGCGGGGCTCAAAGCCGGTAGCCGTTATCAATAAACTAGTATTAGCGCCCGGTGTAAAAGAAAATTTTCCTTTTTTATCTGCTACCATTGAATAAACAGAATCAGCGGTACGGATAGTAGCACCTGCAACCGGTTCACCGGTTTGACCATTTAAAATTTCTCCATGAATATTTCGTTGTGCGGTAGTGATCAGTGTAAACCCCAGCGCCAACGTTACTAGTAAACTTTGCCTCATAATTCAACTCCTCTAAATATTTTTTTAGTCAAGACTAAAAATAATTTTAGCCAAATATAATAAAATATCTGTTCAGGATATAAGCCGGGTAGAGAAAATTTTAAATTGGAGGTGGGGTTTATTATCCCCAATGGCTAAACTCTTTGTTTCTCAATACCTCTCAACTTTAGAAATGAAGCATTGAGGGCCACAACGATGGTGCTAATGCTCATTAATACCGCACCTGCCGCGGGGCTTAGCAGTATCCCGGAGTTATATAACACGCCGGCAGCCAATGGCAAAGCCACAATATTGTAACCGGTTGCCCAGGCAAGATTCTGGATCATTTTTCTATAGGTAGCCTTACCAAACTGGATGAGGGCCACCACATCCATCGGGTTACTGTTCACAAGAATGATCCCTGCAGTTTCAGCAGCAATATCAGAGCCCGATCCCACCGCGATACCCACATCGGCTTGTGCAAGAGAGGGCGCATCATTTATACCATCTCCTGTCATGGCCACATACTCGCCCTTGTTTTGCAACTCTTTTATTTTATCCAGTTTTTGATGAGGGAGCACTTCAGCAAAAAAATTTTCAATGCCCAGCGTGCCCGCCACCGATGCAGCGACTTTCTCATTATCTCCTGTTAACAACACTGCTTTAATGTTATTTCTTTTAAGCGCTTCAATCGCTGGTGCGGATTCAGGCCTGATCTTATCAGCCATAGAAATATAACCCGCGAGTTTATTGTTTATGATTACAAAAACGGTTGTATCGATAGGACTGGTCTTATAATGATCGGGCAATGAAATATTCTTCTCCCGTAAATAGCCCGGGCTTACCACTTTTATATTTTGGTCACCTAATTCGGCTTCTACCCCTCTGCCTGTTATAGCTTTGAAATTGTTAACCGGTGAAATGACAATAGACAGCTCTTTTGCCTTCTGCAAAATTCCCGTGGCTACAGGATGTTCAGAATTTTGTTCAAGAGACGCCGCATAGCGTAGCAATTCTTTTTCTGTTAACCCGCCAAACATTCCTATTGCTGAAACTTCAAATTTTCCTGCTGTTAAAGTGCCGGTCTTATCAAAAACAAGCGTGGTTATTTTTCTTGCATTTTCGAAAGCTGTGCGATTCTTGATCAGCAACCCATGTCTTGCCGATAAGGACGTAGATCTTGCTACTACCAATGGCACTGCCAATCCCAATGCATGCGGAAAACATATCACGATAACAGTTACCATTCTTTCAATAGCAAAAGCCAATTCCTTACCTGATAAATACCAGGCAAAAAAAGTGGCAATACCTGCCACGATCGCTATGATCGTTAACCATCTTGCAGCTTTATCTGCTAATAACTGTGTTTTTGATCTTGATCGCTGCGCATCCTGCACCAATTTGATCACCTGCGCTAAATAGGATTGTGCGAATCCATGCGACACCAATACTTTGAGTGCTCCATTACCATTAACCGCACCCGCGATCACTTTATCGCCTTGCTTTTTTTCTACGGGCTTAGACTCTCCTGTGAGCATGCTTTCATTCAAATAGCTGTTTCCTTCCCTGATCTCTCCATCAGCCGGGATTTTTTCACCGGGCTTAATCAATACCATGTCATTTTCTTCCAGGGAAGCTGTTTTTACATCCATGATATGATCGCCATGAACAAGGTGAGCTTCATCAGGCATCAGTTGCACCAATAGTTCAAGCTCTTTTGAAGCGCCTGCGATCGATCGCATTTCGATCCAATGCCCCAATAGCATTATTAATATCAAGGTGCATAGTTCCCAAAAGAAATCCATGCCTTGCAGGCCAAGCACAGTGGCAACGGAATAAACAAACGCTACGGTGATAGCGAACCCGATCAATGTCATCATCCCGGGATTTCTTTGTTTCATTTCCAACCACCAGCCTTTTAAAAAAGGCCATCCCCCGTAAAAGAATACAATGGAGGAAAGGGTTAGCAGGATATATTGAGAACCGGGAAAACGCATGCTTATATTTAGCCAATGCTGGATCATTTCCGACAACAACATCACAGGAATAGTAAGCACCAGGCTGATGTAAAATCTTTTCCTGAAATCACCGATCATCATTGCATGATGATCATGCCCGGTATGTCCATGCGGTGGATTTGCCACAGCAGCAGGATGATGTGAATGAGTTGTTTGATCCTGTTTGCTCGTTATATCAGTGGAATGATGGTGCTGATGGTCCATACAATTAATGTTTATGAAGTGCAGGTCTCAATTGAAGGTACAACTGGAAACCAACGGGTGTATTGCCATAAATTGTTTTTAATTGCGCTGAAGGGAAGTTTATCGTTGCCTTGGTCCCTGCTGCCAATTCAATCCCAGCTTTTCTCCATATCACGCGGTTATACCCTGCTGAAAAAGCGTGGACATTGAATTTAGTATGCCCGAATTCATTTTCAAGATCCAGTTCATCGGCTGATTTCTGAATAAATTCATAGCGACTGAACACAGCATTCTTTGCAAACTGGTAATTTCCTTCCCATAATAAAGAATGTTCTTTATGATCTTCTCCTTTATCATTCAAACCCCATATCAACGCCGAGCTGATATGACCATCGGCCTTTATTTTTTTAGTAAACAATGCTGATGCGGTTGTCCTTGTAATATCAACTCCCGGCTCCAATGCTTCCGGTTCTTTTATAAATCCCTGCGAAAATTGGAATGCCCAGTTTTTGGTTGGATTATAGGATACCCTGTAAGAATAGCTGTCAAATTTCGGTTCATCAAAATCATACCTGTTCTCATCGGGTTCACGACCGGTGAAAATGGAGCCTTCTAATTTGAATTGCTTATAGCGAAAGCCCAATGTTCCTACACCAAAAGTTATATGCGTCGCATCCTGCCAGTGATGACCCAATGGAGCATCAGGATTATTCATGGAGGATAAACGATGCATAAATGTCGGCGCTCCCAATGCAGGTTCACCCGGGTAACCAACATAACCAAATATGTCAATGTCTTTATTCAGCATTTGTGTATAACCAATACTAAGTGCCGTAAACAGGTCATGCGGATGCTGACGGTCAACCAATCGCTGTCCCTTCCATGTTTCGCCCGATTGAAATAATAGAGGATAACCGCTGCCGCCATCTGTTAGCCTGTCAAGACTTATCATTGCTGTTGCATTCCATAATCCTTTCTTGCCGGCCTTACGGTTCATCATTACCATGAACCAGTTGGGGAAGCTAAATTTTCCATCACCTTTCTTGTCTTCATTGAAAATATTAGTATGTGTGTAGCGCATAAAAATATTCCCATGAAACATCCAGTCTGTTTTTGGGGTTTGCTTCATCCACATATACATGGGACTATCATCAGGGTTCCAGGCTGTACCCGATGCATTACGGCTCATGGGAAGATTCCTCGAAAAAGCATGTGAAGGCATTTCTTTCATCTCATGCATCGAATGATCATGAGGCGATTCTTTTGGCATTGGCATGGGCATCGGCATCGGCTTTGCCGGAATGGTGTCTTTCTTTGCTGCAGGCGGATGATGTTCATGCTGGGCAAAAGAGACAGTCGAAAATAAAAGGATGATTAATATTGTTGTTATCGTTCTCATTTGAATTGTTTTATTTGTCAATTTTATTTTACAGTATTGCTATTATCATTGCAAGGCTCATGCCCACCATCAGCAAATCTTCGACCAATGCGACCTTACTGAGTGGTAGTTTAATAACAGTGCCGAGACAAGCACATTGAAATCGTTTTTTGCTCAGCAGGCTTTGAAATACTCCTATACAACTGACAAGCATCACAACAAATATCACAGCATTGACAATAATGGGTTGAAAGCCGGTAAGCAATAAAACAGCAAAACCTAACTCAACAAATGGATAGATATAGCCCCATCCGGGCCATTTTTTTGCAATGATATCATAATTGCCATAGCTATCTGCAAAGCCACGCAGGTTAAGAAATTTGAAA
>DASVNY010000530.1:0-4077 GCA_036383615.1 Chitinophagaceae bacterium | reverse complement strand
AGGCAACGATCTTTCGGAGTCTTGTCCTGCCGACGAAGGAGGCAACTCAGAGGAGTGTTGTACGGACTTTTAACTGCTTTAAATTTAACATGACACACTACCTTAATTCGCTAACAACTGTTCTCTCTTTGCTTAAAATCTTACCTTTACGGCTTCTAAACAGTTGCAATGGACATTAAGAATAATATACTCGAGACGATCGGCAATACGCCTTTGATAAGATTAAATAAGATAGTCAAAGATTTTCCCTGCACTGTGCTGGCCAAAGTCGATTATTTCAATCCCGGCAATTCGATCAAAGACAGGATGGCGCTGAAAATGGTGGAAGTAGCCGAGCAGGAAGGAAAATTAAAACCCGGTGGAACGATCATCGAGGGCACAAGTGGTAACACAGGAATGGGCCTGGCGCTCGCCGCTGTTGTGAAAGGTTATAAATGCATTTTTGTTACTACCGATAAACAATCAAAAGAAAAGGCAGATATTTTAAAAGCTGTGGGTGCGGAAGTGATCGTTTGCCCGACAAACGTTTTGCCTGAAGATCCAAGAAGCTATTATAGTGTGGCCGCCAGGCTGGCAAAAGAGGTTCCCAACTCCTATCATATGAACCAGTATGATAACCTTGCCAATCGTTTGGCGCATTATGAAACTACCGGCCCTGAAATATGGAAACAAACTGATGGGAAAATAACTCACTTTGTTTGCACGGCCGGAACTGGTGGCACTATCACAGGTGCAGCCCAATTTTTAAAAGAAAAAAATCCGAACATACAGGTATGGGCCATTGATGTGTATGGTTCATTGCTGACAAAGTATTTCCGTACCGGTGAAATAGATATGAATGAGGTTCATCCCTATATCAGTGAAGGATTTGGTGAAGACTTTGTGCCCAAGAATTATGATATGAGTGTGATCGATTATTTTGAACAGGTAACCGATAAGGATGGCGCCGTGATGGCAAGAAAGCTGGCTAAGGAAGAAGGACTTTTCTGTGGTTATAGTGCAGGCAGTTGCTTCCAGGGACTGCTTCAATTAAAAAACCGGTTAAAAAAAGATGATCTTGTTGTCTGTGTGTTTCATGATCATGGAAGCCGCTATGTAGGAAAGATCTATAATGATCAGTGGATGATTGAAAGAGGTTTTTTGGATGTAAAAACTTTTAAAGACATTATCAGTTCAAGAGGCGTTGCTAAAAAACTGATTACCGTTGAGCCAAGCCAAACAGTTTCCGAAGCGGTGGAACTGATGAAAAAATATGATATCGAACACCTGCCTGTTATTAATGGCAATGGCCCTATCGGCGCTATCAGTGAAGGTGGTTTGTTCCAGAAAATATTTGACAATCCCGAAATAAAGAACTCCAAAGTGGCTGATGTTATCGAGCCATTGTTCCCCATGGTTGAGTTTGATACCCCGGTTGAGAAACTAAGCCACCTTATTAATAAAGAAAATGGGGCTGTGCTGGCAAAAGACGATGCAGGGAACTATCATATTGTTACCAAGTATGACGTGATACAGGCTCTCGGGAACTAAGCACAATAAAATTTTCATTGATCCAACGCAAGACCGGCAACGTTGCCAGCGCTTATTTTCAGTAAAAATACGAGGATAGTCGTGTTCTTTACGTTGATATGACCTGAGCTGTTTACGATAAAACCTACCGGGAAAAACGTTTCAAAATCAAGTTGTTTTGCTCTGTTCTATTAAAGAAATGCCAATTATTTTTGATCCAGAAGTTGATTGATAACAAATCAATCTAAATCCAAGAAAATCCAATATCCCGATTACGAGAAACCGTCCTGAAACTAACAAAACCAAATCCTTAGAAAAACCATCCAAAGTCCAGTATCAATCAACTTCTTCTTTTTTTGCTAAGAAGCCCTGAGAAACCGATATTTTAAAATCCAAGTTCCTGTAGAAAGATCACAATCATCCAAGTCCTGAAAGAACCGACACTAGTCACCGTGTCCAAATCCAATGAAACAAATTTAAATCCGGAACCCTCCTGCTATCCTATCAAAGGATTGCAGGAGGCGCGGTGATCTTCAACCCGCCTTAGATTTTCCCAACGCAGCATTATCGTTTAGTAAATTGCAGAATGGTTGACCAGACCGGCCAGGTTGTTACTATTTCAAAAACTCCTAAAAGGATCATATCACTCGTTCCCTCACAAACCGAATTGCTTTTTGATCTTGGCCTCGATAACGAAGTCGTTGGCATAACAAAATTTTGCGTCAATCCTGAACAATGGTTCCGCAGTAAAACAAGAGTAGGCGGTACGAAACAGCTGAAAATGGATATCATCCATTCCTTACAACCCGATCTCATCATTGCCAATAAAGAAGAAAATGTAAAAGAACAGGTAGAAGAACTGCAAAAACTCTACCCAGTGTGGACGAGTGACATCAACAACCTGGATGATGCTTATGAGATGATCGAACAGGTTGGATCAATCACAGGTAAAGAAGTTACCGCCATAGAAATGATCACCCGGATTAAAAAAAGCTTTGCCCATCTAAAAACCATAAACACTAAACCAAAAACAATCTATCTTATCTGGAAAGACCCTTACATGACCGTTGGTGGCGATACGTTTATTCATTCAATGATGGAAGCAGCCGGGTTTGAAAATGTTTTTACCAATGAAAAAAGATATCCTGAAATAACTTCGGATCAATTGCAGAAGCTCAAACCGGAATTGCTATTGCTATCTTCTGAACCATTCCCCTTCAAAGAAAAACATATAGAAGAATTGAGATCCATTCTGCCTCAAACCAAAATTCTATTAGTTGACGGCGAAATGTTCAGTTGGTATGGAAGCCGGCTTCTGTTGTCTCCGGGGTACTTTACGACATTGCAGGAACAAGTTAAAATTGAACATTGAGTATTGAAAATTGAGCACTTCTCTCTTCCAATGATATAGAAATGTTCAGTGCTCAACGAACAATTTTCAATACTCATTAATTATCTTTAAAGAAATGAGCTTTACCGAAAACAGGAACGACCTCGAAACTAAACAGGGTGATAAACCATCCCGTAAGAAACCAATGTTCCCTGTAAATGGTTCTCTCCGTTCCTATCTCAAATTACATGGCCGCGAAGTAAAACTGCCGGTTGCCTATGCTGATCTTCTTCATTATACTTATTCAGTTCCGATAAAAGATAAAAACGGCAAAGACACGCTTTGGGAAAAGACGATCTATGATAAAAAGGAATGGGATTTTATCCGCGAAGGGCTGGTACATATTTATGCAATCTTAAAAACAGAAGGCGACCTCACCTTTACAAAGCATCTTGATGTGGCAAGAATAGATTATTGTACGTTTGGCAACTCACATCCTTTCCGGATCAGGATCGTCAATAAATACAATGATAACTATGATCACTACTATATTAAAATAGCCGATGCTTCAAGGATATACGGGCTCGAACTGGAGCATATCCTCTCCCCCAACCGCATCACTTTTTTTACACATGAGAATACATTAGTAGAGGAACATATTCCGGGCATTCCCGGTGATGTTTTTATCCAGCAGATGATGAATGCGGCCGAGACAAATAAGATAAGACTGGCCAAAGAGTTTGTAAAATTCAATGAACGCTGTTTTGTAAGATTATTGGGTGATATGCGTAGCTATAACTTTGTAGTTGACATCACACCTGACATTGAAGATTATCAATACCGCATACGTTGTATTGACTTTGACCAGCAATCCTATGAGGGGCGAAAGAATTTATACCTGCCGCAGTTCTTTAAAGAAAACTACCCCTTGGTCGATCTTTCATTAAAGCATCTGAACAAAGATTCTATCGAACAATACCAGACCGAAGAAAGAACCATGATGGCGTTCAGGTTAGCATCTTCGCGTTACAGGGTGAAACAATTGCTCGATATCATGACGAAAGACAGTATTTCAACTCCAGTTAAAGTGCAGCAATTGGCAAGTGAACTGGCCGCCTATCACAATAACCCTTCTTTTCTGAAAAGTAAATCACCCGGCGATCTTGTAAAGACCAATATGAAGCATATGTTGCGAAAGAATTTGCTTTTGATACCGAAGCTGCAAAGCCGGTTTGAGG
>DASVNY010000529.1:0-5497 GCA_036383615.1 Chitinophagaceae bacterium | reverse complement strand
GGCGGAGCATTATTGAAAGTAGTCGCAGGTGGTTTTGGGTGCGATCTGACCGGAGGCTCTGATGTTTGCGCGGATATAAAAATTGTTGGTATTGGAAACCCTACCAGCATCCCGATCTGGGGAAACATGCCTAACAATACCTGCGAAACGCAATTTTATTTACCTAATGGTAACTATAAAATAGAGGCGACATTTGATCAGGACCCGGAAGAATGGGGCAGTTTTTATGTTCTTGCCACCTGGTCAGTTCTTGACTCAATCAGGAAACCTTATAATCGTCATGTCGGAGGATTGCGGATAAAGAAAATCCTCTCACATGATGGAGTGTCATCTGCCAATGACATTATAAAGAATTACAGGTATACAATTAACCTCAATTCCGACACTACTTCAGGGAGATTGCTGGGAACAAACTCATTAACTTTTGTAGATAACTACACAAAGTGGGAATGGTATTTTGAAGGTAATATTTACACTGGTTGCGTTGAGACCTTTTTAAGACTAAAAGGTTATTCCAATGCGCAAATGGTTTCGCACTCAGGAAGTTTTATTGGTTATTCGAAAGTCATTACTGAATATGCTGGCGCGAATAAACCGGGAGTAACAGTTCAGGACTTTTTTAGTTTGCCAGACCAGGTGAAGGATGAAACTCCTTATACACCTTATGAAACTTATGAGCACTTCCGGGGATTACCTGTAAAAACTACAAACTATAGAATTGCAAATAATGTCTATTACCCTGTGACGAGCTCATCATTTGAATATGAAGAATCAGATACAGTGGCCTGGGCATGGAATGTAAAAATGGGTGATGAGATTGCATTTATATACAACAGAGCAGATCCTGAACTCACCCTATTAGCCCAAGCATCAGAAGTGTTCCCCTCAACGGAGTTATATCAAAGTTTATCTCAGGCGAGCCGCTTGGTAAGGAAAAAAGAAAGAGTTTACGATGGATCAGATACAACAAAGTATCTGGAAACGGTTACTGATTATGAATACAATCCGACCAACCTGCTATTGGACAATGAAGTTGGAGAAAACAGTAAGGGGATTGAACTGAAAACGAAATATTATTATCCGACAGATTTGTCCTTATCGGGAGATGCAGAAACAGCGAGGCAGGAGATGGTCACAAAAAACAACCTGACTACTCCTCTGAAGATTGAAAAATACACAGATAATACCCTGCTTGAAACGATAAAGTTCAATTTCAAAGAACATTCTGGTTCTGTTGTATTGCCAGATCAAATACTAAATGGCAAAGGTTCTCTTGCAAGCAGCCCGGAAACAAGAGTTGAATTCCTCAACTATGATTCAAAAGATAATCTGCTGGCACAGAAAAAGACCGATGATATTACTAACTCTTATATCTGGGGTTATGACGGTTTATACCCGATAGCTTCCGTTATTAATGCTGCTTCAAGTAATGTTTATCACACATCATTTGAGGATAGTGATGGCAATAGTTCAGCGGGAGATAGCAAAACCGGGAGGAAAAGCAGAACGGGTGGTTTTTCAAAAAATCTGACAGGGTTAACAAACGGTACTTATACATTAAGCTATTGGCAGAAATCCGGGAGCTGGAATTTTCAAACAAGCACAGTTACAGTAAGCACTGGTTCTTATTCACTCAGCTTATCTGGCCAAATAGATGAAGTGAGATTTTATCCCACGACAGCTCAAATGGTGACTTATACATATGAGCCTTTGATCGGAGTTTCTACCGAATGCGATATTAATAACCGGATTGTTTATTACGAGTATGATGGATTTGGTCGGCTTAGGATGGTGAAAGATCAGGATAAGAACATCATCAAGGTGCTTGAATACAAACATAAACAAAGTCAAAATCAATAATTAAAACATCCAAAAATGAAAATTCTTTTAGGGATTGTTTCTTTGATGGGGGTTTGCAATCTATGTATTGCGCAATTTAATCCCTTACAGCCACCAGTGATGCCACAATCACCAAGCACGGCGGCGCTTGGAAAATTTGGCGAATACCCGGTAAGTTATTTTACCGGTCTTCCGAATATTTCAATTCCGCTCTATACGATTAAAACAAAGGGATTTGAAATCCCAATTACGCTTTTGTATCACGCTTCAGGAATTAAAGTGCAGTCGTATCCGAGTTGGGTAGGATCGGGCTGGGCATTGAATGCCGGTGGGCAAATAACCCGACAGCTAGTTTCAGTACCGGATGAGCTGACGGTAATAGGTTCGCTGAATAATGAGCCACGAAAAGATCTGGATATTGATTTGAATGATCAGGATGACAGGGATCATTTAGATATGGTACTGAGCGGACAAAGAGATAGTGGTGGTGATTTGTTTTCTTATAGCTTTCCAGGCTATGATGGAAAATTCTTTTTTGATCGTGACAGCAGTTATAAGGCCCAATTTATGCCTTATGCCCCGTTGAAAATAAAAAAGAATCATACCTCAAGCATTTTGAGTTTTGACTTTACCGATGAACGTGGGAATCAATATGAGTTTGGCAAGGTAGCGACGGAAATGTCGGTATCCACAGACGGTGGGTTTAATGTTAGCGCCTTTATGCTGGATAAAATGATCGCGGCTATGTATAGAGATACGGTTAGCTTTCTTTATCAAAGCCAGCTCGAGCAATCAGTAATTGAAAGGACGGATAAATGGGTCGTCGATGACCAGGTACAGCATGGAACTGCCCAATTGGATGATAATGATGCGCCAATGCCCTTCCCATATTCGGCTGCTGAAGGCACATGGAGCAGCACACTCTTTCATCCTCAAACAATTTGTCAAAATCAAAAAGAGATCCGGTTTAAAAATGGAAAAGTCGTTTTTGAACTGGATACTGAAGTCAGGCAGGATTTTGATCTGGATGACACTTACAGTCTTACTAATAAGCGATTGAAAACAATAAAAGTTATCAATACTTCCGGCACAGGGGATACATTGGTAAAAGTGATTACTTTCTATCATAGTTATTCGGGAAGTGGCGCCTCAAAACGCTTAACGCTTGACTCATTAAAAGTATTTGACAAAAGCAGCGGAGAAGTGGCTGTTTACAAGTTTGAATATAACACCGGTACTACATTACCGGCTCCGGGAATAGATTTTTTATCAAAGGACTATTGGGGTTATTATAATGGGCGCAGCAATAGTTGCCTGATACCACAAACGGAAATTCAATACCAGCCTTCTGTGGGTGGTTCAATCAGTAATATCACCATTGGTTCAACAAATAGTGTGGGACGTGAGCCTGACTCAGTGTATATGCAGGCCGGCATATTGAATCGTATTTATTACCCAACAGGTGGCTATACGGATTTTGAATATCAGACCAATCGTTATCATGACGGCAGTAATGTAAAGCTGGCGGGAGGATTACGAATTAAATCAATCAAAAGCTATGACGGTGTTTCGGCGACACCGATAACGAGAACTTATAAATATGGCGCTGGTGAATCGGGGTATGGCAGAAAGAATTTCTTCGACGAGCAAAGCTTTTATTTTGAAGAGCAGTTCATTGAAAACTGGGACAGAAATGTGAATGATCTCGGAGGTGTTCCTCATTTAATAGATCAAAAGAGAGTTAGAACTTATTTAGACAATCCGACAACAGGGGTTGAGTCTATGGAGGGAGCACCAATTGTATATCCGGTAGTGACTGAATACATGGATGATGGTACAGGTGCGATTGGTAAGACGGTATTTACTTATCAGGATAGCGCAGATTTGGTCAGTCATTCAGATATGTATTCGACAAGGGCAATTGTTCATTCAAGATTTTTCAGCAGGGGGCAATTATTAAGCAAGAAAATCTATAGAAAATCAGGTAGCGATTATTATCCTGTCACAGAAGAAACTTTTACGTATAACACTTCCGCCTTTCCTTTCATGAACCGTTATTATGGATTAAACCTTAAGCAAAGGATAGTAAGAACTCCAATGGACAAGTATTCCGGATCATATACAGGGTATGATTATATATTTAATAATATCACCCGGCAATCAGACGATTCTTATCCTACTTCCAATTCAGTCATTACTTATTCCCAGGATGATACAACTAAAACCATAACAACTGTTTCATGGACGAGCTATCTTAACTATAAACATCAGCAACCAGGACGCATCACTACAATCGATAGCAAGGGTGATACGATCATTACTGAATTGCGCTATCCCGCGGATTATATCAGCAGCGGCAGTACAACGGGTGAACCGCTATTGGATACTATGCTGAGCAGACATATGCAGGCTTATGCTATTGAACAATGGGTAAGAAGACCACAGGATGCGGTAGTAATAGAAGGAGGAGTCAACCTTTATCAACAATTAGGGGGCGGATTGATTGTTCCAGATAAAAGCAAACGATTAGATATAGCATCACCGATCAATGATTACACTGCAGGGTCTGTACCCTCTTCAACACTGCAACTGGACAGCCGCTATAAAACAAAATTGAATTTTCCATTGTACGACTCAAAAGGAAATGTGCTGGAGGTGCAAAAAGAGGATGACATAAAAGAAGTTTTTTTATGGGGTTATAACGGTGAGCATATTGTCGCGAAAATTACCAACTCGGATTATTCAACAGCGAGTTCCTATATCACACAAGCGACACTGGATAATCCCTCGAATGATGCAGCTCTGCGTAGTCACCTGAATGCTCTTAGAACAAATATGCCGACAAAGCCAGTTGTAACCTTCACCTATCTGCCGATGACAGGCGTCACCAGTGAAACCAATATGCAGAACCGGACTGTTTATTATGAGTATGATAATGCTGGAAGGCTCCGACGGATTAAGGATAAGGATGGAAATATCCTGAAGGTGATCGATTATAAAATTCAGCAAACCCAAAACCAATAAACGGCCTCTCCCCAAACCCATCTCCCGAGGAGAGGGGCTTTAGGAGAGTCATTAAAGAGTAACATTTCGTTCAATTAAAATATGACGAACATGAAAAAAGTTTTAGCAGTTGTGACTTTGCTTGCTGTAATTAATTGCATACAAGCACAAGTTGTTCCGAATTCAAATACATCTCCATCCAGTGTGTCTGGTGTGAATGCTGTTCCATCAGCCTATAACAGCACAATGAAAGTAAATTTCATTCGTACATGGGACGCGACTAAACCTTATACATCTGAAAGCGATGTTATAAACAGCGGCCGGACCTTGCAGGAGGTAAAACAGGGGACAGCTTATTTTGATGGGTTAGGGAGATCGTTGCAGACAGTCGTGAAAAAAGCTTCTCCGGGTGGAAGGGATCTGGTGACGATGAATATTTATGACGAGTTCGGAAGAGAGCAATTCAGTTATATGCCATATGTGGCGATTGACAGCAATACCAATAACGGACTTTTTAAGAGAAATCCGTTCGCGGAACAGGCGTCATTTTATGGAAACAGTACATACAATCCGGGTTTGAGCGGAGAGCAGGTGTATTATAGTAAAGCCATGTTTGAAGCGTCACCGTTGGGAAGAGTCGATACCGCGTTTGCGC
>DASVNY010000528.1:0-3535 GCA_036383615.1 Chitinophagaceae bacterium | reverse complement strand
TTTTTTCAGCGTGTTTAATCCCCGTGGTTCATCATCGACCAGGATGGTACGTATCATACGCTATAATTTAATATGGTTAATTCCAGCTTCACCATTGTTCCGCTTCCATTATTGCCGGGTATGCTTCCTTTGTCAATGATGATGAGCGAACAGTTCATCTTATATTTTTCATTGAGCACATGCAGTCGTTCTTTTACATTGGTAATGCCCAATGAATGATGTGATGGCCTGAGTTCCGATTTGGTTTGCCTGGATTTCACAATTCCAATGCCATTGTCTTCGATTTCGCAAATAAGGTTTGGGCCTGAAGAAAGAAACCTGATATAAAGATTTTTTTCTCCCTGCTGTGGATGCAATCCATGCCAGATGGCATTTTCAACGAGAGGTTGTACAAGCATGGGAGGCATTTGAATTTCTTCTGTCCTCAGGTCATTGCTTATTTCGATGGCATAGGAAAATCCGTCAAACCTGATCTTTTCCATTTCGAGATATTGTTGCAGGTGTTCAATACACTGCTTCACGGAAATGAATGTCTGTCTCGACTGCTCTAGGTTGGTCCGTATCAATTGCGCAAACTTGCTAAGGTAGCGACTGGCATTCTGTTTTTCGTCTTCCAGTATCATTTCCTTGATGCTGTTGAGCGAATTAAAAATAAAATGCGGGTTCATTTGCGCATGCAGGCCTGTCATTTCCAGTTCGGCAAGCTGGCGGTCTATGCTTGCTTTTTGCCTGATGGTTTTAATACGATACCGGTATAAAAAATAAAATAATGAAATAAACAGGAGGCTGGCCAGTAAAATAAACCAGGGTTTTCGCCAGAAGGGAGGATAGACGATTATTTCAATTTCTTTTATTTGTTCAGGCCAACTATTATTCTTGATATATACTTTCACCTGCAGGCGATGTTTGCCGGGGGAAAGATTGCTGAAGATAATGCTTTGCTGTGAGCCCGCTTCCTGCCAGGGTTCATCCCCGTTTTTTGCCAGGCGGTAAGCAAATAGCTGTTGGTATGCATCTTCAAAATTGACGGCAGCAAGATTTACAATAATGTCGTTATGCTGGTAAGAAAGCTTTATTTGGCCTGTGGGGTGATGCAGTGTATTTTTTCCCGTCACCAGGATGCTTTCTACAAAAAAACCGGGAGGTGAGTCATTTTTTATCAGGCTGTCGGGGTTGAAACGGATAATGGTATTATTAAACCCGCCATACAGGTGGTTATGTGTTGAATCATAATAGAAGGCATAACCCGTGAAAGCACCTTCGGGCATATCATCAGCGAGACCGAATGAAAATATTTTTTTTGAATTAATATCGTAACAGGCCAGGCCGCTTTCGGTTCCCAGCCAGAGCTTATTGTTATGAAGATATATGGCCCGGATCGTATTGTCGGGCAGACCATCACTGCGGGTGATATGCTCAAATGTTTTTTTTGCAGGGTCGTAAATAGCAAGACCGTTTTCGACTATGGCGAAATATATCTTTCCATTTTCATCAAATGCGATTCCATTGACTTGCTTTCGCTCGGTTTTTATCCTGGGGAACGAATCTATTAGCAGGTCAAACTGTCCGGTAAGAGTATTGAAGCGACTGGCACCATGCCCGGCAAACCAAATGTTGCCGCGGGGATCTTCGGTAATATATTTTGGCGTCAGGATATTAAATAAAGGATTGGTATCGACGATCCGGGTCAATTTTTTTTCATTTGCTCTGCGGTAATAAAACGAATTGGCATCACTTGAAGTCACATACCATGTTTTAGCCCGGCTAAGATGCTGCCAGCTTATCCATTTGTGTTCATAATCCCAGTTCGGCAAACTGTCAACACGATAAGAGTAGTTCCTGGTATTAATACCTAGCAATGGCCCATAAGTGCCGGCATAAATACTGTCGTTGCTCAATGCAAGCAGCGAATAAACCATATTAGCGGATCCTGAGTTCCTGACAGTGGAAAAATCAATCCGTTTTAAGTATTGCAAATTATTTCTGTCAAACACATATATGCCCGCCCCGTGGGTGGCAACAAACAGTTTGTTATCGGTCACGGTCACCATGCGTGTATCAACAGCACGTCCGAGCGGATTCATTGCTACCGGAAGAACTATTTTTTCGAGATTGCCCGTATTTCTTTTCTGGCGCAGGAGGCCCCTGTTGGTACCGATCCATAACCTGTTATGGTTGTCAATTAAAACTGATGTACAGAGATAGCCGGGTAAATACAGTTCAGGAAGGATGCGGTATTCCCGGGTCTTGCTGTTAAAATGTAGCAGGTAAAAACCTTTTTGAAGACCTGTGATAATAAAAGTGGAATCATCAATCTGTGTAATCTTGCTGCGCCAGCCAAATAACTTATTCAAGTCGGCCAGGTCTGTCAACAGCGGATATTTTTTCTTTTGCTGCAAATCAAACCAGGTCAGTTCGCCGGCACCTTCTGTTATTAGGCTAAACGAAGTTTTGTTGCTGTGCATGAAATGTATCCGGCTTCCCGGAGGGTTTATTTGCCGGTAAATGGTCTCGTCATTTTCATTAACTACATGCAAATCCCTTGTGGAGATTTGATATTTATACTGACCTGCAGTGGTAGCAAGTAAAATGATGCCCGGGCGAGGCATGATCAGACCATCACTGCGGCCAAAGGGTACATCTGTTTTCCCGATGTCCTCTTTTTTGTAGTGATCATAGCGAAAAACCAATTCATACTTATTATTGAAATGATAGAACCCCGTGGTGCTAAGCAGAAAAATATTACCGGTATCATCACCGATAATACCCTGCAGATTATTTTCCATATAAGGCCGGTTCAATGGTCCGGGGGGTACAATGATGTTTCTTTGCTCGAGTGTCCGGGAATTGATGATGTGCAGTCCGGAAGTGGTCGCAGCACCCAATTGCTCCCTGTCAAGCCATTTTAACCGTGACACATAGTCGGCGGGCAGGCTGCTGCTTTTATCATCACTATAGAATTGTAAAAAGTTGTTGCCATCAAAACGGTTTAATCCTTTGGGTGTGCTTATCCAGATATAGCCGTATTCATCCTGCGTGAGGCCAGTAATATAACTATCAGAAAGGCCGTCCCTGCTGTTGTAAAGAATGAAATTTTTTTCATCAAAACCTTGTGGCTTTGCCGGATACATCCACAACAACAGGAATAATATGGAGCAGGTAAATAAACGCAAAGTCAGTATAGTTCGTTCCGGTCATCCGAGAGGACTAAAGATACTTATCAAAAACAGGAAAGTGCAACTCTCCGCGGTAACTAAAAATGATAAATGCCGGTAAACAGATCAGCATAGTCATTGATATTCCTGTGGCCGCCGTTAATACAATGGTATCGGCAAAATTTTTACCTGTTCCCGCCACCGTTTAAAAAAAGTATGCTGCCGTTATTTAGATCGTGGTTTTCGGCGGCGGGCGATCATATCAATTTCAAAAGACCTATCAAAAGACCTATAAGGTTTTTAAAACCTTATAGGTATAAATAGGTCTAAAATAAACCTAAAAGGAAAAGATATGAAACCCGAACTATTACCTGGCGAAA
>DASVNY010000527.1:0-6578 GCA_036383615.1 Chitinophagaceae bacterium | reverse complement strand
TGGGGAAAGCAATAAAATCACGGATGCTTTCACTGCCACCTAAGATAGAACAAAGACGGTCAAAACCAAAAGCGATACCTCCATGTGGTGGGGCGCCGAATTCAAATGCACCGAGCAGGAAGCCAAATTTGTGTAATTGCTCTTCTTTATCCATTCCAAGTGCAGCAAACATTTTTTCCTGTAACTCACGTTGATAGATACGGATAGAGCCACCGCCAATTTCATTTCCATTCAACACCATATCATATGCATTTGCCTTGATATTGGCATAAGGGTGTTGTAAATATTCAGCAGCATTTTCAATAACAGGGTTATTGCCGATCATCGTTTCAATATCAGCCGGTCTTGGTGAAGTGAAGGGGTGATGACGGGCCACCCAGCGATTGCCATCTTCATCATATTCAAACAAGGGGAAATCAAGCACCCACAATAGTTTGAACTCATCTTTATTGCGAAGACCGAGACGTTCTGCCATTTCCAATCTCAATTCACTGATCGCTTTCCTGGTTCTTTCTTCCGCACCCGCGAGTATCAAAACAAGATCGCCGGCTTTTGCATTGGCAACATCGGCAATGGCTTTGAGTTTTTCTTCGCTATAGAATTTATCAACGCTGCTTTTATAGGTTCCGTCGGCATTACACTTGATGAATACCAAGCCCTTCATACCGATCTGGGGACGTTTTACCCATTCTGTGAGCTCATCTGTTTGTTTGCGGCTGTATTCACTGCAACCAGGCACAGCGATGGCCAATACGGTGGCCCCCCCACCCCCCAGAGGGGGGATCGTGAACATTTCCTCATCAAGAACAGCTTTCTTTTCGGGGAACATGTGTTTTGCAAAAACAAGGTTAGCTACTTTCATTCCGAAACGGATGTCGGGTTTATCATTGCCATAGGTCCACATGGCATCTTCCCATGTCATTCGCTCCACCTTTTCGGTATAATCAATATTCTTTACTTCTTTGAAGATGGACTTCACCATTCCTTCAAACATGTTGAGGATATCTTCCTGTTCCACAAAAGCCATCTCACAATCTATCTGTGTGAACTCAGGTTGACGGTCAGCTCTCAGGTCCTCATCCCTGAAACATTTTACAATTTGATAGTAGCGATCATAACCGCTCACCATCAATAGTTGTTTGAATGTTTGTGGCGATTGCGGCAATGCATAAAATTGCCCCGGGTTCATTCTTGATGGAACAACAAAGTCTCTTGCACCCTCAGGAGTTGATTTGATAAGAAACGGCGTTTCGATATCCATGAAACCCTGTCCATGTAAAAAGTTTCTCGCAGCACGGTTCACGGCATAACGCAGTTCCAGGTTTCTTTTCACAGCGTTCCTGCGCAGGTCAAGAAAACGGTATTTCATTCGCAGGTCATCACCACCATCCGTATCATCCTGGATGGTGAATGGCGGCACTGCAGACTTGTTCAATATTTTAAAAGAAGAAATATTGATCTCGATATCACCCGTGGGAATGTTGGGATTTTTATTACTCCTTTCATTCACTGTTCCGGTGGCTTGTAACACAAACTCACGACCCAACGGATTTTCATCCAGTTGCGGATTCAGGTCTTCGCCAAAGAGTAATTGCGTGATGCCATAACGGTCGCGAAGATCAACAAAAGTGATAGCTCCGAATTTGCGGACGGTTTGCACCCATCCGGCCAGCGTTACCTGGCTGCCTTTATTGGCTGTTCTTAGTTCGCCACAAGTGTGAGTCCGGTACATAGTAAATTTTCGATAGTGCTCAATAGAGTTTCGAGGCTAAAAACTGTCCTTCGCTTTCACTTCAGGGCGGCTATTGTTATAACGACAGCGTTGGCAACCAAACCCTTGTGATAAGGCCATTTTCAGCCGGCTGCAAATATAACAAGGGTAGCTTGCAAATTGGCACGGCATTGTCTATATTGTAATTCCGAACCGTACTTTATGCAATCCTTTCTGCGCAAATTGGGTGGGCTTTTTGCCCGTGAGTCATCAGTCAAGACCTCCTCCCGTCCCCCTGAGATGGAGAAGATCAGTGATGAGATATTTAATAATTACTCCTTTCTTATTGGCAGCCTCTTTACTTATTTTAATGATATGCCCCTGGAACATAAACACCGGTTTGTGGAAAGGGTCCATCATTTTAAAGCGGGGAAAAAGTTTCACTTTATAGGGTTGGAAAACAGTGAAGATATTGCCACACTGGTGAGCGCTTCAGCCATACAGGTGACGTTTGGATTAAAAAATTATTTGCTGGCGCATTTCAAAGATATTTATGTGCTGGCCGATGCTTACCACATGGATAATGACGAAGAGTTGTATATCGGGCATGTGGCCCCTGAAGGCATTTATTTGTCATGGAAGCATTTTTTATACGGGTACTCTCATAAAAACGATAATATAAACGTTGCTGTACACGAAATGGCGCATGCGCTGCTGTACAACAATTTTTTTGCGCAATATGGAATGGACTCGCATTTCAGGTTGAATTACGAAAAGTTCTCTAACAGTACGGGCCCGATACTCGCAGATGTGATCACTAACCGCCGCAGTTACCTGCGCAGTTATGCCTTTAGTAACCTGCATGAGTTTTGGGCAGTGAGTGTGGAAGCGTTCTTTGAAAATCCAAAAGGTTTAAAAGATAATATGCCCGAGCTGTATGATGCATTGTGCCGGGTGTTGAACCAGGATCCTATGACAGCCATTAAAATTCTAAAATCCGAACCATGATAACATTTACAATCCTGTGCCTTATCAGACACTTTTTTCCCGAAACAAGGAAGAAGGAACATTACCTGCTGCAAGGCTACCGACTGACTTTCTTTTAGGTAATTCCCTAAATAGAATATTGCAAGGCGATAGTTGGTATTCGCCTTTTTTATTTATTAAGAATGGGACACGGATGACACGGATCAAACGGATAATCGCAGATTAAGCCGTGTAAATCGATCCAATCCGTGTCATCTGTGTTCTCTTTTCATTTTTACAATTATTCAGGTATTAACTCTAAATAGAATATTGCAAGGCGAGCAGTTACTATGAACTAGTTGCTGTTCGCCTTTTTTTATTTTCAGCCGGGCGCTGAACAACATAATAATAAAGGAGAATAATACTACCCGTGAAAAAGGGAATAAGTGCCAGGTGTTTCCCTGTCATTCCTCCCCAAACGACCATCGTGTCAAATTCAAAGAACTCACTGATCATCCATAGTGAGTTGGCAGTGATCCATAATGCAACGGCAAGATTATGCGCCAGCTCCGCTTTCATTTTTCTTGTGCGATAGGCGATAACCAATGCGATAGAAAGAGTAGGGATGACCATTAGGATGCCCAATACTTTCCAGATAAGGCACCAGCTAATGTCTTTTGCGATCCAGAAAACGATATGCAAATTTTCCATCCTGCGGTAGCGGGCGGGAATGGAATACTGATCACCAGTTGAAACATCCATGTTGCGTATTTTGAATAAAGATATTTGAATGAAAGATTTTAGCGGGATAAAATCCTGGAGAATCGTTTTACATCGGCTTCGGCAATAATAGGCTGATCATGGAGCAAATGAGCGGTCAGTTGTTTGGCAAAGAAAGGCGCCAGCGAACAGCCTTTTGTTCCCATGCCATTCAATATGCCGATGTTTTTGTGGATGGGATGTAAGCCAACAAATGGCCTTCTTTCCAATGTGGCGGGGCGAATGCCAGCCCGATGGTCCAGGATTTTGAAAGGAAGTTTGAGCCATTCTTTTAAAACCTGTTCTGTGTTTTTTCTGAAGGCTTCTGCTGGGTAGGGATCATCAAATTCCCAATGATAAACGGAGCCTATCCAAAAATGATTTCCTGCCATTGTTTGTAGTGGAACGAGGGTCATACTTTTTTTATAGATATGGTCAGCAGGCAATTCCGGGATATCCACGATCAGTGCTTCTCCTTTATTGGGAGCATAGGGGAGTTGTTTGAAAAAGGGATTTTCAGCCCCGGTTACACCATCACAAAAAATAATTTTTTCAGCAGTGATATCTTTATAACTGATCTTGTCTTCGCTTACGTGTAATAGGTTTATATCAAACTCTTCTTCGAGCAATTGGTTGTTTTGCCGCAATTGTTTTCGCCAGGCCGGCAACAACGTTTCGATATGGGCCATATAAGCCGGACTTATTTCGCCGCAGCCAAATTCGTAATTGAAATAAGAAGCGAATTTCTTTTCATCAGGATAAGAATGGATATATTGATCATCTTCCTGTAGTCTTTTTAAAAACCCTTCCCGCATAAAGGGGTTGGGAAAAAGATCGATAATGCTTTTTTGAGAAATGGCTTTGATGCCAAGCGAATCGCCGATCTCGTTGTAAGCGGTCCATGCAAAAGGTAGTACCTCATCAGCCATCCAGACGGTTACCAGTCTTCTTCCGGTAACGGGATTGATAATGCCGGCAGCAATTCTTGATGCAGCATTGTTGAAGCCATTATCAATGACGAGAAAGCTTTTGTTTTCTTTTTGGAGATAGTAGCTTAGGAAAGTGCCACTTATTCCCTGGCCGATCACTAAATATTCGATGTGCATGAGGCAAAAATAAATATTCAATGCTCAATTCTCAATGCTCAGCTGGGTCCATGAAAATTGAGCATTGAGAATTGAGTATCGAGCATTTTGTTTATTCAATATTGATACGGACACCTTCCGAATGCGAAGTGAACTCTGGTGCATACATGCATTGGATAGTTGTAACGCCATTACTGAAGTTGCCAGCATGGGTTACAAACAAAGGATATTCGAAAACATAGATTCCTTTTCGCAGGTAATTAAAGAAAAAGTTGGTGCTCGCATCCTTAGTGGTTTCATAATAACCAAGGCCGCCCTGCCATTTATAACTACTGAGCACATTCACCGGTTCTAAGGCCGAGGCCCGCATATCTTTCATGTGCACATATTCCATATCCCTATCCACCCGCAATTCTATTCTTACTTTTATTTTATCACCGACTTTCAGGTTGTCGCCTTCTTTTACTGGTGTAAGCACAGGACCACGATCAGTATTTCTTTCTACAAATAATTTTTTTTCGAGTTTTAATGGAGTGGACGCTGTAGTTATTTTATCGAGGTCCTCGAAATATTGCCAGTAAACACTACCCCAGGAAGAACTGTTAATTGGTTTATTAGTTGATTGGTTAATTGGGGGATTTACTGATACAGAGATATTTCCCATTGCAGGGGTTATTTTTTGACCTTCCACTACTTTTTTGAAGTACCCTGTGCCTGCCTCTTGTTTGTTGTCAGCAGAGCTCGCAACAGTGTTACCCAGTTTAATTTCAACTGTCGGTTCATTCGTTAACCAGTTTGTTCCCTGTAATAATAAAGCATAACACGCCTCGGCTGTTGCTTTTGTTGTTTTCCAGTTATTGGTTTGCTTGTTTTTCAATAACCAGGTGCGAAGGGCATCAGCGGTGGCAATGTCTTTACCAGCTTCTGTAAATGCTTCAATCAATAATGATTGAGTTTCTATGGGTGCCTGGTGCCAGAACCAACCACCGCTACTTAGGTCTTTCCAGTACATTCCCAATTCTTCATTAATAATTGAGGTTTCTTTCAGCGACTTCAAAATGGCTGACGGTGTTTTGCTGTCCTTTGACCTGTGCAAAGCCAATGCGGTCATTCCCTGCATGTATTTGTTTTGAGATGTCCAGGTGAGTTGTGCCCTGTTGCGGAAATAAGTATAAGCTGTTGTCGAGTTTTTATCAATCGCATATTCCGGGAAGTAGCTCCGCATATAGAGGTACTGGATGATCGTATGACCCGGGCTGTATTTGTTCAGATCAGTTTTACTTTTTTTCAGTTCATCATGATCGGCTTTGATCTTTTTATCCAAATAAGGGATAGCAGTTGCTAAAATTTGTTTCAGTTTGTTTTCCTGTCCTGCTGCAAAAGCATTCAGCTTTTTCAGGTGACCAATACCGGTAATGATATACTGCGTAATGTATCGGTCATCGGGTCCGCCGCTGAACCAGACAAAACCACCATTGCTAAGCTGCATTTGTTTCAATTTTTCTAAGGAGCTGTTCAATTGCTCACTCATCTTCACCATATCAAACAACAAAGCAATATTCCTTTTTTGTTCAGCTTCTGTTTTTGCCTGCAGCACCCAGGGTGTTTCTTCCAGCAATACTGCTTTCAGTTCCTGGTTCTTTTGTAACGCCCCCTCCAAACCTTCCCCGTTAGGGGAGGCTTTCGACCATTCATTAAAGGTTGCTCTTATTTTAGGGATCGAGTTGGCAATATTTGCAGCCAATGAATTTGCATAATAGCGATTCCATGTTTGTTCGGAGCAGTCATAAGGATATTCCATCAAATACGGTAATGCTTGCACGGCATACCAGGCAGGGTTGCTGGTATATTCAATCGTCAGTGCATGATGTTGAAGGGTTTCGCTTTTACCCGCATTCAGCAATTTATCAAACACATAGTTCTTTGTTTCTGCTCCTCTCAGGTGAAGCGGTAATGTTTCTGTGACGAGCATGCGGTTAGTGAGCACCGGCATCATATTTTCTTCACCATCGGAGAAGTCCCCTGCTTTGGCGACTATTCTCCAGGTAAGTGCTTTA
>DASVNY010000526.1:0-11154 GCA_036383615.1 Chitinophagaceae bacterium | reverse complement strand
ATTCGTATTGGGTGCGGTAGTTGTTGAAACAGGTTTGGTAACCGGGGGTTGCGTATTCACCTGTGGTTTCTTTTCTTCCGTTTTTGCTACACTATTATTCACCGGCACTGTCGTGGTTCTCACAGAAGCGGGTTTATTATTATTAGCTACCGGTTTGTTCACAGCCTGCTGCTCTGTTGAAACACCGGTTTGTTGAGCCCTTTCATCAGGTGTCACTATTTCATTGCTGACCTTGATGGTATTCGTTTTTACAGAGGCTGTTGATTTACCTGTTGACCTGTTAATCGCAGCCTGTTGCTCTGTTGAAATATTTGTTTGCTGCGCCCTCTCATCCGGGGTTACTATTTCATTGTTAACGGCAATGGTATTTGTCTTTACAGATGTTGAAGGTTTATTGCTTGCTAAACCGGGTTTGCTTATACCTGTTTGCTGTTCTGTTGCAATGCCGGTTTGTTGCGCTCTTTCATCAGGCGTGACCACTGCATTGTCTATTGCTACCGTATTTGTTTTTACAGATGAAGGCTTGCTTACAGTTGCGGTTCTGTCAATGCCGTTTTGCTCAACCGTTCTTATATTGGAAGGCTTTGTTTTATTGGCAACAAGTTGTTTCGCGATTGCCTCATCCTTGATCTTTTTTTGCTCCACATAAAAAGGAACTTCTTTCGCCAGGTTCAATTCCTCGAGGTGAGGAAACAGTTTTGAATTATAAACGTCTTTCTCTTCTTTCAGATCTGTTTTTCCTGAAACACTATAATACTTTTTTGTTTGCGTGGTCTTCCAGTTACCATCGAGTTGCCAGGTGCTGTCCGTTTCATTCATCCGGAAAGTATGAATGACCTTTACTTTTTTCTCCAGTCTTTTTTGAAAATTGCAGGAGATGATCTCGTCATCCTGTACTTCACAAACATTTCCCTCGATAGTTCCTTTCACTCTTTTCATGATATAGTACAGCGTATCATTCACGATAAAGGTGCTGCGTGAATAACCATATACTTTGCCTTTATATTCTGTTAATGCGATCTCGAAGGATTGATCCTGGCGGATGCTGGTACTGTCATTTGTCAATGTACCGACCCACAAACCGGTGAGTTGTTGCGCAAAAAAAGTGAGTGGCGATAATACAAGTAGTATTAAAAGCTTAAGGTTTTTCATGTTGGAATCGGGGTTGAACCGTATATGCCAAAGCGAATTGATGATTAGTTAGTTTCCATCTTATTCGTCAGAATCCTGTTTTGGCAGAGAAGGTTCGCATTTTCATTAGAAACGGTTTTACAATCAATCGAATGTAATAACGTTTTTAAATCTTCCCGATTGTGCAGGGCCTTTAAATAAAACTTATCGTAGTATTTCAGAAGAATGCGGAAACTTTCTATCGTATTATTCTCCTCTAAGAGCTGAATAGCTGTTTTAGCGTCCAGGCCACCCAGTTTTTCACGAATGCGGCCAATGGCGTCAATGACCCGCTGCCGGTCAAGCTGGCCATATTCTTCAACAATATGTTTAAGTCTTTCTTCAAATGGTATATCCAAAAAATAAAGCGGCGACCGTCGCATCGATATCCAAAGATCATGGGGAATGTTTACATGACCGATGCGCTGGGATTCGTCTTCGAGCCAAGCCCCCTCCAAACCTCCTCCGCCAACTGGCGGAGAGGCTTCCGCAGTTTTCCTTAATTCGAGTCCCAAAATATTTTCAAACATCTCTTGCCCCGGCTGTGGCGGCATACCGATACTTCCAAAAGCAGAACCCTTATGACAAGCAATCGATTCAAGATCGATCACTCGTTCTCCTTTTTCTTTTAATGTTTTTAAAACCTCCGTTTTCCCCGAACCCGTGTAACCTCCTACTACTTTAAGATCGAAAGGAAGTTTGAAAGTGTCCAGCACATAGTTCCTGAATTTTTTATACCCACCAACAAGCGTATAAACTTTGAAACCATACATATCAAGCAACCAGGAAACAGCGCCGCTACGCATTCCTCCACGCCAGCAATAAACCAATATGCAATTGGCAATTGGCAATGGCTTTTCATTATTCAAAGCTGCCCTTGTGCCTGTTGGCTGTTGTCCATTGATTATTGCAGATTGCTTATTGCAAATTGCTTCTCCCTCTTCCACCATCCGCTTCATCTTCGGACCGAAATAATCCAAACCGATCTTGATAGCTTCTTCCCTGCTTTTTTGTTTGTATGTAGTGCCAACAACTTTTCTTTCTTCATCCTTAAATAAAGGAAGTGAATGGGCGCCGGGGATATGCGCATGTTTATACTCACCCGGGCTTCGCACATCAATGACCGGGTGTTGTTTCGCCAGCTCAAGAAATTTTTCAATATGTACTCGTTCTGCCGCCATCATGAAAAAAGCTACCGAATGACTCAGTAGCTTACTTTTATATCATTAGCATATTTGCATATCAGCAAATTTGCACATTATCCATTCATGCTCGCCAGGAATTCTTCATTGCTCTTCGTTCCTTTCATCCTGTTCTGTAATTCACGCATCGCTTCTTCCACATTCATATCGGTAAGATAAACACGCAGCAGGTTCATACGTTGCAACACATCCCTGTCAAGCAACAGGTCATCACGACGCGTAGAAGAAGCCACGATATCAATAGCAGGGTAGATACGTTTATTCGACAATTTTCTATCCAGCTGCAATTCCATGTTACCTGTTCCTTTGAATTCCTCGAAGATCACCTCGTCCATTTTGCTACCTGTATCAACCAGCGCGGTAGCGATGATCGTTAATGAACCTCCGTTCTCGATCTTTCTCGCGGCACCAAAGAATTGTTTGGGCTTTTGCATCGCATTCGCTTCCACACCACCTGATAATACTTTACCGGAAGCAGGCGCCACCGTGTTATGTGCTCTTGCCAAACGGGTGATCGAATCCAGCAATATCACCACATCATGTCCGCATTCAACCAAACGTTTTGCTTTTTGCAAAGCGATCGTTGAAACCTTTACGTGTTTTTCAGCAGGTTCATCAAAAGTAGAAGCGATCACTTCTCCTTTGATACTTCTTTCCATATCGGTTACCTCTTCCGGGCGCTCATCTACCAGCACCACCATCAGGTAACATTCAGGATGATTGGAAGCAATAGCATTGGCCACTGCTTTCAACAACATCGTCTTACCGGTTTTTGGTTGCGCCACGATCAATCCACGCTGACCTTTGCCGATCGGGGTGAACAGGTCCATGATACGTGTTGAATAATCAGACGGAGTAGTAAAGAGATTGAGTTTCTCGAATGGGAACAATGGCGTGAGATAATCGAAGGGCACGCGGTCACGCACTTCTTCAGGACTTTTGCCATTGATAGTGTCAACTTTTAATAGAGCAAAATACTTCTCGCCTTCTTTTGGCGGACGAACAGCTCCATGAACAGTATCACCTGTTTTTAATCCAAATAATTTTATTTGAGAGGGAGAAACATAAACATCATCAGGTGATGAGAGGTAGTTGTAATCGGACGAACGAAGGAATCCATAACCATCCGGCATCATTTCCAGCACTCCTTCTCCGAGTATCACTCCATCAAATTCTATATTGAATTGCTGATCGCGGCGCTGGGGATATATTTTATTCTGTGCCGGTGTTTCTGCTACTTGCTCGGCTTCGTTTGCCTGTGGCTCTGCCACTTCTGGTGCTGCACTGGTTTCAACTTCTTCTGCTGCTACAATAGGTGCAGCTTCTTTTTCTTCAGGTTTTTTGCGAGCTTTTTTAATAGGTGCTCTTTCTTCTTTTTTAGGAGGCATATTGGCTTTTTTTGGAGTATTTTTTTCATCAGCCGGTGCAGGGGCGCTCACCACTTCGGCTTCCTCGCTGCTGATGCCCGTGCTGGTTTTGATAATACGTTTACGTTTTCCTTTGTCTTCGCCATTGGCAGCAGCGCCTTTTGAGCCTGCGATCGCCTGGCTATCGAGTATTTTATAAATAAGACCTTGCTTGTCTAATTTTTTTGCATTGGGGATCTTCAACTGCTCAGCAATGTCCAGCAGTTCAGGAACGAGCATATCGTTCAATTGCAGAATGTCGTACATAAAGTGTATTGAGGTTAATCACAAAGCCTGTTCAAACTGTCTTGAAATCTTCGGGAAAAATTAAAAAAACTGGATTTATGTGAATGGATCGGGCAGGTATTTGACGAACTAATATGGGAGAACGTGTTACTTATCAGCCTGTTTCCGTTGCAATAATACGGCGATTTCGGCAAAATCAAAAATTTTTGGATGGACGGGGTCCCGTTAATTCCACTGATTTTTACGAGGATCAGTGCAGAATAATTGAGTATCGCCCCTCATGCTATACCTTTGCGACTCGAAAAAAACAAGTGATGTTCAACAAAAGGATCAAGATAAAAGAGCTTCTGGCACAGGAGCCTACAGGCCAGGAAGTGACTGTAATGGGCTGGGTGAGGACTTTTCGCAACAACCAGTTCATAGCCCTGAATGACGGAAGCACCAATAATAACCTGCAGGTAGTGGCCAGCCTGGGAAAATTTGAAGACGACCTGTTAAAAAGGATCACCACATCCGCATCACTGAAAGTAACAGGAACAGTTGTCCCTTCATTAGGCAAGGGCCAAAAAATGGACCTGAATGCAATAGCTATTGAGATCCTGGGTGATAGTGATGCAGAGGCATATCCACTGCAACCCAAAAAGCACAGTCTTGAATTTTTAAGAGAGAAGGCGCACCTGCGTTTCCGCACCAACACATTTGGTTCGGTATTTCGCATCCGTCACTCACTTGCTTATGCTGTTCACAAATTCTATAATGATAAAGGGTTTGTCTATATGCACACGCCGATCATCACGGCAAGTGACGCGGAAGGTGCAGGAGAAATGTTTAGGGTAACAACATTACCAATTGACGGCACTGCTCCAAAAAATGAAGATGGTTCCATCAACTTCAAAGAAGATTTTTTTGGTCGCAGCACCAACCTAACCGTTAGCGGACAGTTGGAAGGAGAGTTGGGCGCAACCGCTTTTGGTGAGATATATACTTTCGGTCCGACTTTCAGAGCAGAGAACTCCAACACAGCAAGACATCTTGCTGAATTCTGGATGATCGAACCGGAAATGGCTTTTCATGACCTGGAAGACAATATGAACCTTGCAGAAGAGTTCATCAAGTATCTTATCCGGTATGTGATGGACAATAACAGGGATGATCTTGAATTTCTTTCACAACGACTTGCAGATGAAGAAAAGCAATTGCCGCAGGATAAGCGAAGCGAGATGGGGCTGATCGAAAAATTAGAATTCGTTCTCAATAACAATTTCGAGCGACTCACTTATACAGATGCTATTGAGATTTTAAAAGAAAGCAATCATAATAAGAAGAAGAAATTCCAATACCCCATCACCGGCTGGGGAATGGACCTGCAAAGTGAACATGAAAGATATTTGGTAGAAAAGCATTTTAAAAAGCCGGTGATACTGATCAATTATCCCAAAGAGATCAAAGCTTTTTACATGCGGCAAAATGATGATGGCAAAACTGTAGCCGCCATGGATATTTTAGCACCTGGTATCGGAGAAATTGTAGGAGGTTCACAAAGAGAAGAAAGGCTGGAGAAGCTTGAAGCAAGGATGAAAGAAATGCATATTCCCACCGAAGAACTTTGGTGGTACCTGGATACAAGAAGATTTGGAACCGTGCCTCACGCGGGCTTTGGATTGGGTTTTGAAAGAATGGTGCTGTTTGTTACAGGCATGGGGAATATCAGGGATGTGATTGCTTTTCCGAGAACACCGGGGAGTGCGGAGTTTTAGGGAAATGTAAAATGATAAATGTAGAATAAGGAATGTAAAAGTTGGGCAGTTTTAAAGAATGAGCTTATTCTACGTCTCCCATTATGGTCATCCTTCAATCGTTGCGGCTTTGCGTCGTTGCGAGATCTTTTATTCCTCATGAATGCACATCACCGGAATATGCGATTGGAAAATGAGTTGTTTTGTTGAGCTGGCATTAAACAGTTTCTCCACCAGCTTATGTTTTTTGGGTATCGCGATAACAAGATCGAGATTATTTGTTTCCGCAAACGCATTGATACCATCTTCGATATCTTCATGGTCGATAAAATCATACGTTGGTTTGCATCCTTCCAGCATCGTATCCAGCAACATTGACTGCTCCGGTGTTTCGGCTTTAAAGTGACGATGATTATGATCCACATTCAATACATGTAACTCCGCATCGAATGTTTTGACGATATCATTTATTTCATCAGCAGGTGTAGTTTCAACAACATCCCTGAAATCGCAGGCGAAACCGATCTTTTTAATTCCTGTTCCATATTCTTTTCCCGTTGGCACGGCAATCACCGGGAACGTTAGCTGGCGAATAGCTGAAAGCGTTGTGCTTCCAAAGAAAACCCTTTCCGCAGCAGAATGACCTTTGCTTCCCATCACCACGGCAAATGGTTTTATTTTATTACAAACTGTTTCCAGTTCGTCTATCACGTCGCCGAGCTTTGCTTCAGCATAAATTTTAACAGCGCCGGAAGTGATATGTTCCACTTTTGCTTTCATCGAATTGATCTTTGCTTCAGCTTCCTTTTTTAATTCCTGTGTTGATACAAGCAGCACCGGCACATCCGTCATGCTGACCGGAACATTATACACGTGAAAAAGTAATACACTGGCGCCAACTTGTTTTGCCATATCCACTCCATAGTTCATGGCACAGGTGCTTGCGGGTGAAAAATCGGTGGGAATGATGATCGTTTTCATTTCAGTTCATTGAAGTTAAAAATAAACAGCTTGCCCTTCTAAGATACTGATTCTCGTCAGCCCTTGCGTTGATTTTTTATGGAATCCCTGTCGTCATGGTATCTCAATCAAAAATTTAGCCATGACTGACATTACCGCTGCTATCAACGAGCACCGCAGGGCCGGTGTGCGCCGAATGAAAAAACATTCACTCAGAACGGATATGACCCCAATGGTTGACCTGGGTTTTCTGCTGATCACATTCTTTGTGTTTACGGCAAAAATGAGCGAGCCGATGGTCACCCATCTCAATATGCCAAAAGAATCCGGCATTGTTATGCCCGTCGGCGAATCGGATGCGCTTACTGTTTTGCTGGGAAAAGATAATTCCGTCTATTACTATGAAGGGAATTGGGAGGATGCATTGAAAAACAATGCTATCAGGCAAAGCAGTTTGTCATACAGGAATGGGCTGGGAGATGTTATCAGGCAAAAACAAAAAGAGCTTGAAACAAATCCCCGGGCCAGAGAAGGAAAAAAAGGATTGATGCTGATTATTAAACCCGGTAGCGAGGCCGTTTATCGCTCGGTTATCGATGCCCTCGATGAAGTGCTGATCAATGATGTAAAAAAATATGTTGTTGTAAAACCCGATACAAACGAGATCAGTTGGCTTGCGCAACATTGAGAAGATAAAAATACCACTCGCCTTGCTGCTGCAAGTATTCAACTCCGGGCTGAGCCAATGCAGGCAGAAAACTTTTACTATACGTTCCTTCAAGGACCAGCAATATTTTTGTGGGCTTGCTGCTAACAAGGTTTTTCATATGGAAGGGGCGCAATTCATTAGAAGACTTAATGTTTTCCAGCGCCGCATAGTTGCAAATAACTTTTTTGGGTGAAGCAACAATTATTTCATGGTCCGGGTAAGATCGCTTTATTTTTTTGTACATGCTCATTATAAGATCGGCGTCATTTCCAACAGGATCTCCCGCTATGATCTTTTTTGATTCGCTCACCGATAGTTTAGCAATATAGAGGCCTTTATGAACGGAGTTCAGTATCATCAGGAAGGCACAGCTAATTGCAATACCCTTCCAAAAACGGTTTAGTATTTTGTATTTCGCAAAAAGCCGGGCAAAAACAATCAGCTGGATAAAAAAACAAACAAAAACAAAATAGCGGTGCTCCAATAAATAGGTCCATTCTTCCCCCGACGCCCAATGAAGCATAGCATTGCTGGCAGCGAGATATGCCAGCACAGCTATGATGGAAAGACTTATCCCCGTTCCAGCGGATATGAAATTGTCGCTCCTGTCGGCCAGCTTAAGTTTTTTTCTAACCAACCACGCCATGCTGTATAACAGTAACAATAAAAAAAGTATAAATGAAATATCGCTGATAATGGTCCTGTTGCTGATATAATCTGTCCCGGTTGCTCTCGAAAAAAAGCCGAGCCAGGTTTCTATATCAGCTAAACTGGAGAGAACAATAGGGTGAACATCTAATAAATGATCCCCATAAAAACCTGTTTCTGTTTTTCGGATATAAGTAGCTGCTCCTGTATAATAATATTGAAACAATAACAGCAGGGAAAAGAGGCCGATCAATATAGCACCGAGATAAAATGCGGAGATCTTCCACTCCTTTTTCTTATTTACAAAAGCAGCAATCAGCAGCAATACAGGAATGGCCATTGCAACCGGTATATAATTATAGCGAAACAGTCCGGCAAGAAAAAGTGTTAGGGCGGTGAGAAAAACATAGCGCCTGCCCGGTTTTTCCATCAATTGCAGCAGGTAATAAAAGGCGCCCATCATACAGGAAAAAGAGAACAGGTCAGTTCCCAATTTTGATGTGGCGGGATAAATAAACAGCCCCGTAAAAAGTATAAAAAGATTGCGCAGCCATTTTTCTGTTATCAAAAAATCTGACAGCCTCAGCAGGAAATAAAAAAAGGGAATAAGACATAAAAGGTCAAATGAAAGAGCCGCCAATTGATAATCGCCATTAAACAACCAGAGCAGCGGCGCAACAGCTATCGTATAGCCGGGTGGCCAGCCGACCAATGGTTGGTAGCTAATGGTGGAAAGATCACTTAATGATACCTGCCCTATTGTTATACCATTTCCAGCCAACAGGTTTTTTGCCGCTACCAGTTGATATGATTTATCTCCGCCAAAACCAAAGGCTTCAATTTGAACGGCAATTTTTGCGATAATGGCGATTAGCAAGCATAGTTTCCCCGACAGGTTTGCCGATAAAATTTCTTTAAGCCGCTTTAGTAACTGCTGCATGATCTATTGTTTCCAGTAATAGCCGATCCGCTGTCTTACATTATCCCTGATATTCAGGTAAAATAAATTTATATCGCCAATATGATAATTGCGGGTAAATAATAAAAAGCTGCCCGGGAATTTTGGTTTGCTAACATACAATAAGCCATTCTCAACCCGTGCATCGGTGCTGTGTTTATAAACTTTATTAAAATCTCTCAACACGCTTCCCCTGTTCATTTGCCGGGAGGCATATTCTCCTGTTGTTAACCAGTTGAGAGGATTAGTAACATAGGAATTTCCATTTTCTTTTTTCAAATAATAAGGAACAAATCCATTTCTGAAAGTGCGCCAGCTGCAAATGCAGCCGGTTTGAAAGGAATCCCTGCACATTTGCAATGATGAAAAATAATCTTTGGGAACGGGCCAGCCGGCGAGGTATGCAACTACCAGTTTATTGCTGAGTGTTTTTCCCTCGAAATATTCTTTTAATAATTTTTCTGCGAGCTTACTTCCCTGGCTATGCGCGGCAATAATGATCGGTCTTCCATTGTTCCAGTGCTGCAAATAATATTCAAATGCGATTTTGATATCCTCATAAGCGATATTGAATGTTCTTTCCGTTTCTTCATCTTGCCTTTTGAAAAAGGTTTTGATATGCGCCTGCCGGTATCTTGGTGCAAACACACGGGTTTGCTCATTGAATACACTCGCCTGGTAAAGAATAGTTGAATAATCTGTTTTCGCGTTTATATATGCATCATCAATAAGCGCATTGCTTTGTTTTGATTTTCTTTTTTTGGTATGCGTGGTTGGATGTAAAAAGAAAACATCAACAACAGAATCTATTACTTCGGTACGCAATGGCGCGGGAACACTATCAGATGGGTCCCATTTCCACGGATGCGCCGCCCAGTAATTTAATTGGCTATAATCCGGCTTTCCTGTTTCGCTTTTGAAGTCGTATTTACTGAGATAAGGTTTGTATTTATTACAAGAGCTTAATAGAACAAAAAAAACAAATGCCAGACCTGTCTGCCTCATGCGACAAAATAACCCAAATAAGCTCAATCAAATTCAGCCATCCGGTAAATTTGCCGTTTGTAAAAGGGGAAGGGCAAAAAAGTAAAAAATTTTATTTGACTTCAAGCCATTAATTTAAAACGAGTTAGGCTGTATTTTACATCCACTCAAGGTTCATTACCTGAAATTATTTGGTACTTTGTGTTGCATAGTACCAAATAATGACCTTATCTTTGGTTCATAATTGATTAAAACTCCAATTATGAATATTGAAAATACACAGAGCCAGATGCGGAAGGGGATACTGGAGTTTTGCATTCTTTCCATCATCAGGAGAGGTGAGGCCTACCCAAGTGATATTGTAGAAGAGATGAGAGCCGCCAATCTTCAGATATTAGAAGGCACACTATATCCCTTGCTCACCCGCTTGAAAAATGCTGAAATGCTAACTTACCGCTGGGTAGAAAGTAATTCAGGTCCGCCCCGTAAATATTTTTCACTAACTGAAAAAGGAGAAACCTTTTATAAAGAGTTAGAAAAAACCTGGAATGAATTAGCGGGAGGAGTAAATGCTTTAGCCAATAAAAACGATCAACCACTCAATAACTAACCATTCATCCGCCGGATAAACCACAGCGGATAAACTTCAACCATAATATTGCGCACATGAAAAAGATCATTAACATAAACCTCAGTGGCCGGGTAATACCGATCGAAGATTCGGCTTACGAAAACCTGCAGGCTTATATTGAAAGCCTTCGCCGCTACTTCGCCAATGAAGAAAGTCGTGAAGAGATCATCAATGATATTGAAAGCCGCATTGCAGAACTGATGAGTGAAAAAGTTCGCAAAGGCGCCAGCTCGATTACTGATGCCGATGTGGAAGAGATCATTACTTCAATGGGAAGACCCGAAGATTTTGAAGCTGAAGAAGCAGCCGAGAAAACAACGAATGTGAAGCCAGGGCAAACTCAACAGGAATCATCTTCCTCTTCTTCTGCAGCTTCCTCTTCAACAACCTCATCAACCTATTCCGAGAAGAAAACCTCAAGGGGTCGTCTTTATCGTGATACCAGTGATAAATTTATTGGTGGTGTGTGTAGTGGTATCGCCGCTTACCTGAATGTTGATCCTG